>JAHFHJ010000061.1:6557-8051 GCA_023246985.1 Candidatus Omnitrophota bacterium
CGGTCAGGAACAGTCGCCAAGGCGTCTTCCCGTGCCCCCAGATCGGCCTTCAACTTCTGAATCGTCCGGTAAAGATCGAAACGCTGTTGGGAATCTACAATCCGTTGCCGTAAAGTTTTAATATCCTGAAAACCCGGATGAATCATGGCGATATAGCAAAAAATGATCGCGGCGATCCCGGCCGAGGCCTTAATCGCCCATTCTTTTTGCCGTTCTTTGATCTTTACGCTCGCCATACGCTCATACCGTTCTCTATTTTGATGTTAGATTCATGATAGTGCACCGCAGCCCCGTAAATTCGAATGTCATGCGGCACTCAAACTCCTCATTCTCCCACAATGCTGAAGCTCGTAAGATTCCGGCCCTGGATTTTCCCCCGCTTGATCTCTTCAAGCTTGATCTCGCTGAAATAATCCGCCAAATCTTTTTTCCCGGGAAGAGCCTTCACCCAGGCGGCGATGATCCCCGCTTCTTTCTCGGCATTCCCAAGAAAACAATTTCCCTGGACCTTCAATCGTTTTTTCCTTTTTCCAGTCTGCGTTTCGTCCGGCATGATCTCCTCCGAAAACAAAATATCGTTTAAGGAGATCGATTGGGGCATCCCTTGACCGAAAGCCGTCAGGAAATCCGGAGGGGCGATTCTGTCGTCGAAAAATCTTTCGAGCTGGCCGACGCGCGCACGCACATTTTCTTTTTCCATCGTGAGTTCATCGAGGGTCTTGAAAGCAAACCCGGGGTCCGCCTGGATCACGGGCCTCAGGATCGCTTCTTCTTGAGCTTTAAGGCTCATCAGATAGGGCTGAAAACCGATAAGGCGGACCATCGCAAAAAGAGCAAGAATCACGACGCATTCAATTCCCAGAAATGTCAAAAATTGCTGAAGCCCGGTCCTTCGTTCCTCTCCGGGGAGAAGTTTGATCTCACCGAAGGGCGAGCGGTACCCAAGGGACCGGAGCGCCAATCCGAAGGCCACCAATAGAGTGCTGAGGATTTCCGGAGAAATGTTCCCGGCGTTCGGCAAATTCGCGACGTCAAACCGCAGGGCGTAGTTGAACGCGTGCTCCAGGTGCTCCACCCAGACCTTGAGGTCTCCGGTCCCCGCTAGAAATATCTGTCCGATCGCGTCGCCCCCGGTCAACTTGTAGAAATAATCCATCGAAGCTTTAAGTTCCTCGCAGAACCTTCCCTTATCTTCTTCCATCTTTCCCGTTAAAAGAAAATCGCGGGAAAGATAAACAACTCCTTTGGCGGCCAGGGTTACGTTCACATTCCCATCCGATTGCAGAACCACAAACCCGTGAGCCGAGGTTTTTTGGGTTATGTTTAAACTTGAAAACGCGCGCCCAACCGCGCTATAAACCGGCTCGACCATCAACACTTTGGCAGAGGCGCTGCGCAAGTCTTGGAGACAGGTCTCAAGAACCTCGCTCCGGATCGCCGTGGCCGTGACCGACATAATATTCTTGTGCGCGGGGCACGTGTGATAGTCCAATA
>JAHFHJ010000177.1 GCA_023246985.1 Candidatus Omnitrophota bacterium
AATCTGGGTGTCGACCCGAAAGTGTTGGGCCGATCCACTTACGAAGTGATCGTCCAGTCCCTGCCGCTGGAAAAGGTCCTCTTGTCCACGGCTTTTGAAAATCTTCACTTGGCGCCAGGCAATGTTTCTCTTTCAAAAACGGACATCAATCTCGCCGACCGTCCCGGCAAACCGTTTCAATTGCGGCAGGCGTTGAACCGTGTCAAAGACCGTTATGATTATGTTTTCATCGATTGTCCTCCCTCTTTTGGCTTGATCCCGGTCAACGCGCTCGTGGCAGCCGATCAGGCGATCGTGCCGATGGTGCCGCAGTATTTTTCGTTGGAGGGTTTAAAGCAGGTCTACGATTCGATCGGCCAGATCCGCTTGGAACTCAACCCGTCGCTTGAGATCCTAGGGATCCTTTTTTGCATGGTGGATTTTAGGATCAAAACAACACGGCAGGCGATGCAGATGGTTTCCGAACATTTTCAGGACAAGGTTTTCAAACAGTATGTGCGTATCTGCTCAAAACTGAACGAAGCCAGCATCGTCGGCCGTTCGATATTCGAATATTGTCCCCGGTGTCATGCCGCCGAAGACTATGCCTCCACCGCCGACGAAGTGCGCGACCGGGTAGGCAGTTATCAGCCGATCTTTGTTTGACGGGCGGGATGTTAGTCCGTCAGCGTTTTTTCTCGCATTTCCCTACGCTCCGCCCGCAAATCCCGCAGTGGATTGCCGCCCCAGACACCTTTGGGAGGGATCTTCGTTCCTTTCGGCACAAAGCTACAAGGAGCGATGGAGGCGCCATCCCCGATCTCACAATCCGGCAGGATGACCGAGCCAAGACCGATGGAAACGTGGTTACCGATCTTCGTCGGAGCCAGCCGCAGGAATCCCCGTTCCGATGCGTGACAGATCAAGGCCACGCCGCCGCCGATGAGCACGTGGTCGCCGATCGCCAGCATCGAAAGGTCGGCAAGGCCCGCTGTGTTGATATTCACTCCTTCCCCGATCTTAGCTCCCATGAGCCGGTAAAAAAGGGTCTGAAAAGGTGACAGCCTTAACACATCCAGAAACGCACTATTGGCCAGAAGGATCATGGAATTATACCCCATCCAATTCAGCGCTTCTTTGGAATGGATGGTAAAGAGGCCCGGCGCTATTTTAAATCTGAAAACATTTTTCGTGAGAACACAAAGAAAAATAAGCGCCGTCCCGAAAATAAAATAACCGGCCGAAATGGAGAACGAGAACGCGAGCGCCTTGAGCCAAAGTGCCTGGCCCGCCATGAGTTTCCACACGCTGACCAGGAAAAAAACCATGGGAAACAGAGAAAATCCCAGCACCAGAACAGCCAGTAAATGCAGGAAAATGATCCAAAGCTCGAAACGGGCCGCTTCCCAGTCCGCCTTCTTTCGTTTGGCTTCCGTATCCTCTTTACCCATCCGGCGATTTTAACATATTCTTCCATTTCAGGTTAGCAGTCTGCTGAAAAAGCCCCATCTCAAGTCGTTGCGGGCTTCGGATCCTCCTGCGACGTAGTTATCACTACGCCTCGTCGGTCCTTCAGCCCGCGCCTAGCATCTGGAGCTTTTTGAGCAGACTGCTGGTTTTTCAGCAGACTGTTAGATTTGATAACTGGCTTTTTTATAGTACAATGCCTTCCTTATACGCTGAACCCTTCTATCCCGGCTTTATCGCCGGTCAGATAAGAAGAGGCGGGGGAACCAAGCTAAGCGGATCCATGAGATCCTAGAGGCGAATCGCCGCCCTTGTGTGCAAGGGTGGGGTAGGGTAGCAAAACCCGAGCCTGACCGCTCACCTCGTAAGCTCATCCAGACAAGAGTCACCCGGAGAGGGACACTCTCCGGTTTTTTATTGGGGTTTTACCATGCTGAAAAAAGTCGATAGACCCAGGGAGCTTAAGTGGTATCAGGCTTCCGCCTTGCTTTACGGCGATTGGGGCACCAGCAAGGCCTACGTGTTGGGCATAGCGTTCGCCCTGGCGGGACATGCCTCGTGGTTTTTTCTCGGCCTCATGTCTCTTTTGACCGCCATGATCGGCGTCTGCTACATGGTCATTTGCCGGATCTCTCCCGACGGCGGAGGAGTGTATTCGTCTGTCAAAGCCCGCTCCCGCTCCGTCGCCGTCATCGGTGCGCTGCTCCTGATAGCGGATTATGTCATCACGGCCTCTTTGAGTTCTCTGGATGCTTTTCATTATTTTCATCTCGCCCACCCTGAACTGTGGGCGATCGCGGCGATGCTAATCATAGGGCTCATCAATTGGTTCGGGCCGGGACGAAGCGGCGATGTGGCGGTCTTTATCGGTATTGCGGCTTCCGTCTGCGTGACCGTTCTATTTTTCTTCACGGTCCCCTCTTTGAGGCATGTCGAACTGGCATTACCCAAGGGCGGCTGGTTTGTCAATTGGGCGACGTTCGTGGGTATTGTTTTGGCGCTCTCGGGAGTGGAGGCCGTGGCCAATATGACAGGGATCATGGTGGAACCTGTCGAAAAAACGTCGAAGAAAGCCGTTTGGCCCGTTTTGATCGAAGTTTCTCTCGTGACTTTTCTTTTGGGCCTGGCCATGAACGCGATCCCCGGTCTTACCGGACATACGGAAGACATGCTCAGGGTCCTGGGAGACCACTATATCGGTCAATGGTTTGGTCATGTG
>JAHFHJ010000178.1 GCA_023246985.1 Candidatus Omnitrophota bacterium
GGGAACCGGAGATCTGTATCCAGTGCGGCAAATGTAATTTTGTGTGTCCCCACGCCGTGATCCGCATGAAAGTCTATGATCCGAAGCATCTGGAAGGCGCTCCCGAGGGATTTAAATCCGCGGACGCGAATATGCCGGATTTCAAAGGACAGAAGTTCACGATTCAGCCGGCCCCCGAGGATTGCACGGGCTGCGGTCTTTGCGTGGACGCGTGCCCGGCGAAGAGCAAAACGGATCCGAAGAAAAAAGCGATCAATATGCGTCCTCAGATGCCGCTCCGCTCCGTCGAGAAGCCGAAATGGGATCATTTCCTTTCGATTCCGGAATACGACCGCCGGAAGCTTAAGATCGCGATGATCAATCAACAGCAGGCGATGCGTCCGCTCTTCGAGTTCTCGGGCGCTTGCGCGGGCTGCGGAGAAACGCCCTACATTAAAATTGTTTCCCAGCTTTTCGGAGATCGCGCGATCATCGCGAATGCCACCGGCTGTACCTCCATTTATGGCGGGAATCTGCCGACCACGCCGTGGGCCAAGGATGCGAACGGCCGCGGTCCGGCGTGGTCGAACTCTCTTTTCGAGGACAATGCGGAATTTGGGTTTGGCTTCCGGATGGCGCTCGACAAGCAGCAAGAATATGCCTCGGAACTTCTTGTGAAACTTCAGAATAAGCTTGGCGCGGATTGGGTCCCGCCGATCCTGAGCGCCTCGCAACGGACCGAAGCGGAGATCTCGGACCAGCGCGAGCGCGTCGCGGCGCTCAAGAAAAAGCTTGTCGGATTGAGCGGTGATCCGGATGCGGCGCAGCTCCTCAGTCTCGCGGACACGCTCGTCAAGAAAAGCGTCTGGATCATGGGGGGGGACGGCTGGGCGTATGACATCGGGTTCGGCGGTCTTGATCACGTGATCGCGTCGGGCAAAAACGTCAATATCCTCGTACTCGATACGGAGGTTTATTCGAACACCGGCGGCCAGATGTCGAAATCGACCCCGCGTTCCGCGGTCGCGAAATTCGCGATGGGCGGGAAGCCGAGCGAGAAAAAGGATCTTGGCATGATCGCGATGACCTACGGAAACGTTTATGTCGCGGCGATTGCGATGGGGGCAAACGATCAGCAAACCCTCCGGGCGATCCAGGAAGCCGAGTCCTACGACGGTCCGTCCCTGATCATCGCGTACAGCCATTGCATCGCGCACGGTATCCCGATGGTCAACGGGCTCCGGGACCAGAAAGCCGCGGTGGCGTCCGGCCAGTGGATCCTTTACCGCTTTGATCCGCGGCGCGTCGAAAAAGGCGAGAATCCTCTGGTGCTTGACTCCCGGGCGCCTACGATTCCGCTTGAGCAGTATATGATGATGGAAAACCGGTTCAAGATCCTTGTGAAGAGCGATCCCGAAAAAGCAAAAAAACTTTTCCAGATCGCCCAGAAGGGCGTCACGGCCCGCTGGAAGCGCTTTGAATATCTAGCGCAGGGGAAGCCGCAGATCGAAGCTTCGAACCCGGCAACCGCGTAAGGGAGCGCCCGCGTGAGCCCTGAGGCCGTTATGACACCCCCCAAAAAAGATCTGAAGGCCCTGTTCGAACCCAAAGTGATCGCGGTGGTGGGGGCTTCCCGGCGTCCGGAGGCGGTCGGGTACGCCGTTATGAAAAATCTCGCAGCGGGCGGATATCAGGGGAAAATTTTTCCCGTCAATCCCAAAGCCGACGAAATCCTGGGCGTGAAATGCGTGCCGAGCGCGGCGATGCTTCCGGAAAGCATTGATCTGGCGATCTTTATCATTCCCGGGGCTGCCGTGCCGGCGGAACTCGAGACCTGCGCGCAAAAAGGGGCCAAAGCGGCGATCGTGATCTCGGCGGGTTTCCGTGAGATCGGCGGCGAAGGGGCGCGTCTTGAGCATGAGATCAAGCGCATCGCGGATCAATACGGGATGGCCCTGTTGGGGCCTAATTGCTTGGGGCTCATCAACAATGATTCCAAGTTTTCCATGAACGCCAGTTTTTCCGGGTCTATCCCGCATTCGGGGAACATCGCGTTCGTTTCCCAAAGCGGCGCGCTCGCGACCGCGCTTCTCGATTACGCGAGCGGGGAAAACATCGGTCTGTCGAAACTTATCAGCCTCGGCAACAAGGTCGACGTGTCGGAGATCGAGATTCTTCAGTATCTGAAGGATGATCCGAACACCGACGTGATCATGATGTACCTCGAGGACATCGGAAAAGGGCAGGAGTTCATCGCGTTGGCCCGCGAGATCACGGGCGATCTCGCCAAACCCAAGCCGATTCTCGCGATCAAATCCGGCCGCACGGCCCAAGGCGCCAAGGCCGCGAGTTCCCACACCGGCTCGCTGGTGGGGTCGGATGAAGTCTATGACGCGGTGTTCGCCCAGTCCGGGGTGATGCGGATGGGTTCGGCGCAGGAGATGTTCAATCTCGCGATCGTGTTCGCGAACCAGCCGCTGATGAAAGGCAATCGCGTGGCGATCGTGACGAATGCCGGCGGTCCGGGGATCATGGCGACGGACGCCTGCGTGAGGAGCGGTCTTCAAATGGCGGAGCTGAGTCCCGCGACGATCGCGAGGCTCAAGGAAAAGCTGCCGCCGACCGCTAGTTTTTCAAATCCCGTCGATGTGATCGGGGATGCGCAGCACGATCGCTA
>JAHFHJ010000007.1:0-8889 GCA_023246985.1 Candidatus Omnitrophota bacterium
CCACTAAGTACTTTTCATTAAAGCCCGCCACTGCTAGAATATCCGCTGTCTTCTAACTCCTTTTAAAACCAGTACTTAGTACTCGGCGCATGGTACATAGCCGGCTAAGAACCAAGCACTCTGGATCAAGTACGGGAATTCAAAAATGTTTGCGTCCGTCAAAGAACAGATCGAGGTTTTTAAAGAGAATCTCGTCGAGCTTATTTCCGAGAAAGAGCTTGCCCTGAAGCTCGAAGCCTCCCTGAAAAGCAAAAAATCTTTACGCATTAAATACGGGGCCGACCCTTCGACGCCGGATCTCCATCTCGGCCACACCGTCCCGCTTCGTAAACTGCGTCAACTCCAGGATTTGGGGCATAGCGTCGTCTTTATTATCGGAGATTTCACGGCGCGCATCGGCGACCCCTCCGGAAAATCCGAAACGCGTCCCATGCTGACCGAAGAACAGGTTCAGGCGAACGCCAAAACTTATCAGGAACAAGTGTTCCGCATCCTGGACAAAAAGAAGACCGAGGTTCGTTTTAATTCCGAGTGGCTAGGGAAGATGCGTCCTGAAGATTTTCTGAAGCTTACGGCACAATACACCGTGGCGCGGATCCTGGAACGCGACGATTTCTCGAAGCGCTACAAGGCCGGGCAGCCGATCGCTTTGGTGGAATTCCTCTATCCGCTTCTTCAAGGGCATGATTCCGTGGAGATGGAGTCCGATATCGAGATCGGCGGGACGGATCAGATGTTCAATCTTTTGGTGGGCCGGGAACTCCAGAAAGCGGACGGGCAAGCACCACAGGTCGTGATGACGCTGCCTTTGATCGAAGGCCTCGACGGAGTTCAAAAAATGTCGAAGAGTCTCAATAACCACATCGCGCTTGAAGATACGCCGCGCGAGATGTTCGGGAAAATCATGTCGATCCCCGACACGATGATGGAGCGGTATTACCGCTACGCGGCCGCGCTTTCCAAGCGGGAGATCGACCCTATCCTGGCAGGGCTGAGAAACGGAGAGCTTCATCCCCGGGAAGTGAAAGCGAAGCTGGCCGAGAGGATCGTGTCACTTTTCCATTCCGAAGAAGACGCGAAAAGAGCGCGCGAAGAGTTTGACGAGATCTTCAAGAACAAAGGGGTGCCGGATGAGATCCCTACCGTCAAGATTCGCCGGACGACAATCGATATCGTGAGTCTCTTAGTCGAAGCGAAGCTTGTGACCAGCAAGTCGGAGGCCCGCCGTCTCATGAAACAGGGCGGGGCGAAAATCGGCCATGAGAAAATCACGGACCCGAAGGCAGTCATCACGATCGGAGAACCTTTCATCTTGCAATGCGGCAAACGGAAATTCGTAAAAATAGCAGGGAGTACGTCATAGAGAGGAATCTGCCGCGCTACGACCGACCGCCTCCTATCTACCCCATACGCTTTTCCATAGAAAGATCCATGAATAACTCCGATCCCGCTACCCTCATAAAGTTTGAAAAAGTTTCCAAACGGTACAGGAATTTTCAAGCCCTCCGAGAGGTGTCTTTCGAAGTAAAGGAAGGGGAGATCGTCGGTTTCTTGGGGCCGAACGGCGCGGGTAAGACCACGGCCATGCGCATCCTTGCCGGATTTTTTCCTCCCACGAGCGGCCGCGTTTTTGTCGGCGACGTGGATATGTCAAAACATCCCCATCAAGCGAAACAAGTCATCGGTTATCTTCCCGAGACCGTGAGTCTGTATCCGGATATGCGCGCGATCGAATATCTCCGTTTTGTCGCGAAACTTAAAGGCGTGCCGGCTCACGAACTCAAAGGCCATGTTCGAGGAAAGATGTCGTTCTGTGGTTTGATCGAGGTCGGGCACTGTTTGATCGGGCGGCTCTCCAAAGGTTACCGCCAGCGCGTTGGTCTCGCGCAAGCGCTGATAGGAGATCCTTCGGTGCTGGTGCTGGATGAGCCGACCACGGGGCTCGATCCGACCCAGATCAAGGAGATTCGGGATCTGGTCCGGGCGCTCGGACAAAATCGCGCCGTGATTCTTTCCACGCACATCCTTCCGGAAGCTTCGATGCTTTGCAACCGCGTCATGATGATCCATCAGGGAGAGATCCTGGCAAGCGGCACGGTGGACGAACTGGCGGCGTGCCTGAAGAATCGCGAGGCGATCCATGTCACGATTAAAGACCGAAAGGACAAAGATCTCGCGCTCCGGCTTTTGAAGAGCATTCCGGGCGTGGAAGACTTGAAGGCGGCTGAAGACGTGAAGGGAGAGACGTTCCTTTCCTTCGAAACTTCCGGAGCCGCGAGGGCTGAGGATCTCAGGCCCCGGATCGCCAAGCTTTTCGTGGAGCACGGGATTTCGATCATGGAAGTCCAGAAGCTGAACCGTACACTGGAAGATATCTTCCTTACACTCTTAAAAGAGGGGAAGTTAGGAAGGCGCTCCTCATGAGAAAGATTCTGGCGATCGCGCGTAAGGAATTCAGCGGCTGTTTTCACTCCTGGCTCGGGGTGCTGGTGGCGGTGCTTTTCTTCCTGATCTCGGGAATCTTCTTTGTGATCCTCGTTTTGAGCTACGCGAAGATCTCCATGAACCCCCAGCAATATGGGCTTTCCAATTTCTCGGGGATCAACCAGACGCAGTTCATCTTCGGATCTTTTTTTACCAATTTGAGCATTCTGCTTCTCTTTCTGGTGCCGATCCTGACGATGCGTTCCTTCGCGGAGGAACGGAGGCAGGAAACGCTCGAGCTTCTGTTCACCTATCCGTTGTCCGATTTCGAGATCGTGGCCGGCAAACAGCTCGGAATTCTCGGCTTCTTTGGCGCGTTGCTCTTGCCGCTTTCGGGATATCTTGGGGTGTTTGGCTGGCTCGGCGGCGAATTTGATTGGGGACCGGTGCTGCTGGGGTTCCTCGGGTTCGGTTTTTTGGGAGCGGCCTACCTTGCGGCCGGCGTTTTTATTTCAAGTCTTACCAAAAATCCGATCCTAAGCGCGCTGGGCGCCTTCAGCATTCTGCTCGTTTTCTGGATCTTTGACTGGGTGAAGGATATCGCGAGCGGGCTCTGGGCGCGCGTTTTCTCCGAGCTTTCACCCCTGGCCCATTACAGAAATTTCACGCTCGGAATCCTGGATGTCCAGGACCTCGTGTATTTCGGATTTTTCTTCTTCTATTTCCTTTCTCTGACGCTCCGATCGATTGAAACCAGGAATTGGAAAAACTGAACTGAAATGAGACAATTCCTTCTCAAATTTCAACTCCTGTTCGAAGCGGTGATCCTTTTGGCGACGCTCACGCTTGTTTATGGAGTGATTCAGCCGTTCCATGAGCGGTGGGATCTGACCCAAGAGAAGGTCTATTCGCTCCCCCGGGCGACTTCCGGTATTTTGCGGGACCTGAAAGGACGGAGGATCGATCTGCTCCTTTTCTTTCAGCAAGAGGATCCTGCGAAACAAGGTCTCGAGGTTTTTCTTAAGGAATGCCAGCGGCATCATCCCGACTTTCATTACGATTTTTATGATCCGAACCGCCGTCCCCAACTTGCGCGCAAGTTTAATGTCACTGACGCCAAGACGGTGATCTTTCGCTCCGGAGATCGCGAGGAGCGGTTGGCGGGGCCCAGTGAAGAAGGTTTCACGAATGCCTTTTTGCGACTGCTTTATCCCAAGAATCTTGACGTCTGCTTTGTGACGGGGCATGGAGAGGCGGTGCTGGAGGACGATCAGGCAGGCGGGTATTTGCGTTTCCGGGACACGCTTCAAGGATATAACGCCAAGGTCCACGGGATTGTGCTCGCGCGCGATCATGTGCCCGAAGCCTGTCAAGTCGTCGTCGTGGGCGGCCCCCGCTGGGATTTTACGGCGGAAGAGTTCGCGGAGCTGGACCATGCTTTCCAAAAAGGGAAGGGGCTGCTGCTTCTGATCGATCCCATGGATCCCGGAAAAGGGGCCGTGTTCCCGGAGTTCGCGAAAAAATATAGCGTGGCGCTCGGACAAAATGTAATCGTGGACAAAGTCAGCCGCATGGTGGGCGGGGATTTTTTGATGCCGCTCGTGAGCCGCTACCTGGAGACGCATCCCGTTACGAAAAACATGAAGCAGGCAACTTTTTTTCCTTTAGCGCGAGTGGTTCAGCCTTCCTCGGATACCCTTGCCGGACTTGAGGTGATGCCGCTGGCCATGACCAGTGACGGAAGCTGGGCGGAGACGGATCTTCCGGCTCTGGAGAACGGGGACGCGGCATTCGACGTGAAAACGGATATTGCCGGGCCGCTCTCGGTCGCGGTTGCCGTAGAAAAGATCAGCGATAAGTCGTCAGCGGTAAGCGATAAGAGAAAACAATTTACCACTGACCACTTACCGCTTACCGCTGGAGGCCGGATGATCGTTGTGGGGGACGGGGATTTTCTGAGCAACGGATATCTGGAGCTTTCCGGAAACAAAGAGTTCGGATTGAATATGGTCCGCTGGCTCGCGAGCGATGACCGGTTCATGGATGTGAAGCGTCCGGAACTCTGTTTCAAGCCGCTTCTGCTGGATGTCCCGCGCCGGACACAGTTGATGGTCCTTTTGCTGGGAGCGTATCCGCTTGTATTCTTCGTTCTGGGCGGGACCTATCTTGTGATCCGGTCCAGGACTTCATGAAATTCGTCCGGACGATTGTTTTTATTTTTCTTTTCACGGTCGTGACCATCATTTACGTTTATCAGACCCATCTTGCCAAACAAGCGCTTACGAGCCTTCCGGATGAAGTGAATCGGAATGTCGCGATCACTCAGGCGGACGTGATTGATCGCGTGGAATTGCGCGACCATGTCCAGAAAACACAGATCGCGCTCCGGAAGGACAAGGGGGTCTGGTCGCTGGAAGTTCCGGTCCGTTATCCGGCAGAAAGCCAGGTCGCAGAAGGATTTCCGGTCGCCGCTCGAATGGCCTCCCAACAGCCGCGCTTACGGGCTGAAAAGGAATGGGAAGAATACGGGCTTGCAACGCCGGAGCTTGAGATCACTTTTGTTCTTTCCGGAAAAAAGCCGGCGACGCTTCTTCTCGGCGCGAAAACTCCGATCGGAAAGGCTGTCTTCGCCAGATGGAAAAATGAACGCGGATATTTTCTTTTGCCCGCGGAAATGAAAAAGATGTTCCGCCAGAGCGTTTATGGCTTAAGGGAAAAGCGGCTCTTCCGCGTTCCGCCGGAAAGTTTCAGGAAAATCTACGTGGAGATGGGCGCGCAAAGTTACCAGTGGAAGAAGGACGGCGATGATTGGTATTGGCTCGAGCCCATTTCGAAGCTGGGGCAGAAGATTCCCGAAGAACAGATCGAACCCGTGCTGGCCGTTCTCCGAAATCTCCATGTCAGGGAATTTCAGGACAACAATAAAAGGTCCAGGGCGGAGCTCGGATTCTTCATGATTCACGACCTCATCCGGGTGGAGTCCGAAGGCGGGAAGGACGAGATCCTCTATTTCGGGAATGAAGTCCCCGAGCGGAACGCCTATTACGGGTTCCGTGAGGGTGAAGAGGTTGTTTTTTTTATGGAGCGCGAAAAAGTGATCGAATTTTTTGATCTCATGAGAAAATTCCAGGCAAAAGAGCAGGGATCGCAGACTGACGCTTTTCCCAATCAAGCCCCATAAGCTGGTGAGTCTGTCAGAAAACGCCGTGACTGAGGCCCGTCACAAGTTCAAAAGGGTTGATGCGTTGTGAATATTGTTCAATCGATTCAAGATCTAAAAAAATCCATTCGGGAGACGGCCCGAGCGTCAGGCCGTGATCCGGAAGGTATCCGCCTTGTGCTCGTGACGAAGACCGTTGAACCCTCGCGGATTCTTGAAGCTTATCAGGCGGGCGCAAGAGACTTCGGAGAGAATCGCGTTCAGGAGTGGCGGGAGAAAAAGCCCGTTTTGCCGCCGGATATTCGCTGGCACTTGATCGGACATCTTCAAACCAATAAAGTAAAGTATGTCGTCGGCCAAGCCGCGCTCATCCACTCTCTGGATCGGCTCGAGCTCGCGGATGCGGTCGAAAAGCAAGCTCAAGCCAAAGGGATCGCGGAGGTCCCGTGTCTCGTGCAGGTGAACGTGTCCGGAAAAGAGAGCCAGTGGGGTCTTGACCCCGCGCAGGTCGCTGATTTTGTGGGGCAAATGCCGGCGCGACCGGCAATCATGCTCAGGGGACTTATGACGATCGGGCCTTTGACGGAGGATCAAGAGAAAATTCGCGAATGTTTTCGAAGGACCCGGGAGCTTCTGGAAGATCTGAAGAAACGATTTCCGCAATATGGATGGGACATCCTCTCGATGGGAATGTCCGCCGACTACAGAATAGCTATTGAACATGGTTCCAATATGCTTAGAATCGGCTCACGGGTCTTCCCAAGAGATGGGGCAAAATGAAAACATTCGGGCGTCAAAAAATAGGTTTGATCGGCGTAGGAACTATGGGCTCCGCGATCCTGGAGGGTGTCTTGGCGAGGCGTCTTGCGACTCCCGCCCATATATGGGTTTATGACAAGATTGCGGTCCGGGCCGGGGCCTTTGGCCGTCGCCACCGCGTTCGCGTCGCGTCTTCGATCGCCGAACTTTTAAAAAACACGGACGTAGTTCTGCTGGCCATGAAGCCGCAGGATTTCTCGCTCTTTGCAACGAAGCACAAGGCGTCCTTCAAGGCGGGACAGGGCGTGATCTCGATTCTGGCCGGAATAACAACGGAAAAAATCGCAAAAGCGCTTGGAAAAAGCATTGTGATCGTACGGGCCATGCCGAACCTGGGAGCCAAAGTCGGCCAGTCGATGACCGTCCTCTGCGGGAAAAACAAAAAAGGACTTTCCTTTGCCAAAAAACTTTTTGTCGGATGTGGGAAGGTCGTGACGCTTCCGGAAAAGATGCTGGACCTTGTGACCGCCCTCAGCGGCAGCGGACCGGCTTATTTTTTTTATTTGATAGAACTTCTGGAGGCGTTTGGCGTAAAGCGGGGGCTTTCTTCCAAAGTCGCAGGGATCTTAGCAATCCAAACGGGATTAGGCGCCGCTCTTCTGGCGAAGCACTCTCGGGCTTCTTGCGCGGAACTCAGGAAAAGGGTTACTTCGAAAAAGGGGACCACGGAGGCCGCGCTCCAAATCCTATCTCGCGGTCAATTCGGAAAGATCTTTCATCAAGCGCTTGCCGCCGCGATGAACCGGAGCCGGGAATTAAGAGAAAAATAAACGCAACGGTTAACGCACAACGCGCGACGGAAAAAATTTTACATGGTGCGTCGACCGTTGCGCGTTGAACTATGAGGTAAGTAACGCGATCTGATTGTAAATCAATAAACGTGATTCACGGGGGTTTTCGTGTTTATTTTCGGGATCATTTTTCAGGGACTGGCACTGCTGGTGAACGGGGTCTGTACGATCCTTTATTGGCTGATTTTCGCGCGGATCATTATCTCCTGGCTCCCGGTGGATCCCTTCTCCGGGCCGGCGCGGTTCGTGATCCAGATGACGGATCCGATCTTGGAACCGATCCGCCGGCTTCCGCTTCATATCGGAATGATGGATTTTTCTCCGTTTGTTGCGTTTTTTATTCTCTTTCTCACGAATCGGATCCTTGTCGCGATCTTTTTAAGGTTAGCCGCCCCATTCCAATAAAGGAAGGAAAATCCATGCCGATGAAACGCTTTCAGAAAACCCAAGCTCCGGGGATGGAGCCGATCACAAAATGTCTGGCCTATGTCCTGAAAAAAACATCCTTCAAACCTGAAATCGCGCTCATCCTCGGAACGGGGCTCGGAAATCTCGCCAAACGCATCAAGGCCGAGAAGGTTTTTTCGTATGACGAGCTTCCCTTTTTTCCGAAGACCACGGTCCAGTCGCACAGCGGGAAGTTGATCTTGGGGGAGTTGGGCGGCAAAAAGATCGCGGCCATGGAAGGCCGGTTCCATTTCTATGAAGGGTATTCGCTGGCCGAGGTCACTTTTCCGGTGCGCGTGCTGCGCGGAATGGGCGCGAAGACGCTCGTGGTTTCCAATGCCGCCGGGGGTCTTAATCTGAGTTACAAAAAAGGCGAAATCGTGCTGATCACGGACCATATTAATTTTATGGGCGTCAATCCGCTCGTCGGCCCGAACGAGGATCCACTGGGCCCGAGATTTCCCGATATGTATGAGCCCTATTCAAAGAGATTGATCGATCTGACGCTCAAGGCTTCCGGAGAAGTCAAAGTTCCGGCGGCCCAGGGAATCTATATCGGCGTGACGGGGCCGTGTCTTGAAACCCGGGCGGAATACCGCATGATGCGCCGTTGGGGCGCCGATCTTGTCGGAATGTCCACCGTGCCGGAAGTCATTGTCGGCGTGCACATGGGCATGGAGATCCTGGGCGTGAGCATCGTGACGGATACTTGCGATCCGGATCATCTGGAGCCGTGCAATATCCAGGAGATCATCAAAACCGCGAACGAAGCCGGGCCGAAACTGGATAAACTGGTTACTGCCGCCATCAGAAAATTCTAAGTACCAAGTACCCATACGGATCCGGTACATAGTACATCGCGCTTAGGACAGAGTGAGAAACAATGCCCGACGAAAAAAATTATAAAGACACATTAAACCTGCCGCAGACTTCTTTCCCGATGAAGGCCAATCTGGCTCAGCGTGAGCCGGAGATGCTCAAGCACTGGGAAACCGAAGGTGCGTATGCTGCTATCCGCAGGAAGTCGGCCGGTAAGCCCCGGTATGTGCTCCATGACGGGCCGCCTTACGCGAACGGCCGCATCCATATCGGCCATGCCCTGAACAAGATCCTCAAAGACCTCATTGTCAAATATCAGACCATGCGCGGGCATGACGCGCTCTACGTGCCGGGTTGGGATTGTCACGGTCTTCCGATCGAACATGCCTGCCTGAAAGAAATGGGCAAACGCAAGGAAGAGGTGGACCG
>JAHFHJ010000007.1:8989-12441 GCA_023246985.1 Candidatus Omnitrophota bacterium
GATTATGTTTCCAGCGAGGACGGTACGGGGATCGTGCACATTGCGCCGGGACATGGGGAAGACGACTATAAGTACGGGCATCTGGAAAACGGTCTGCCGATCCTCTCGCCGGTGGATGCGCGGGGAAGATTCACCGCGGATTTTCCTTTCTGTAAAGGCGAGCACGTCTTCAAAGCCAGTCCGAAGATCACGGCACTGTTGAGCGAAAAAGGACTTCTTCTTAAAGAAGAGAATCACGCGCACAGTTATCCGCATTGCTGGCGCTGTAAAAAACCGATTCTTTTCCGCGCGACCACGCAGTGGTTCATGAAGATCGATCACAAGGATCTTCGTCAGCGCATGTTGGGCGCTATCGGCAAAGGCATTCGGTTCATTCCTGATTGGGGCAAGCACCGCATGGTCGCCATGGTCGAGAACCGCCCGGAATGGTGTCTCTCGCGTCAAAGATATTGGGGCGTTCCGATCCCGGTCATCCGCTGCAAACACTGCGCGGGCGTTCATTTGGTTAAAGAGTCCAAGGCCCACATTATAAAATTTTTTGAGAAAGAAGGGGCTGACGCATGGTTCGCGCATCCCGCTTCCGAATTTGTGCCGTGCGGCACCCATTGCCCGAAATGCGGCGGCTCAGAATTTGAAAAAGAAACCGATATTATCGACGTCTGGTTCGATTCCGGCGTAAGTCATCAGGCCGTGCTTCATCGGCATCCCGGGCTCCGATACCCGGCGGATCTCTACCTGGAGGGTTCGGATCAGCATCGCGGGTGGTTCCAAAGCGCGCTCACCACGGCGATGGCGCTGGAGGATAAGAGCTCCTTCAAAAGCGTCCTGACGCACGGATTTGTGATGGACGGGCAGGGGAAGAAGATGTCGAAATCGGCGGGAAATGTCGTGACGCCGCAGGACGTGATGAAAGAGTTCGGCGCGGATGTGCTCCGGCTCTGGGTGATTTCCTGCGACTATCAGTTCGATGTCCGGCTTTCCAACGAGATCTTGAAACAGCTTGTGGATGCTTATCGAAAGATCCGTAACACCTTGCGTTATCTTTTATCGAATCTCTATGATTTTGATGTCGCGAAGCATCGAGTCCCCTATGGAAAAATGCATCCGCTGGATCGCTGGGCGATGACCAAGACCGATCATCTGGTCGGGACGGTAACGGATTTTTATGAACGCTTTGAATTCCATCAAATCTATCGCGAGGTCTATGAATTTTGCGTGGTAGATCTGAGCGCGTACTATCTGAATTCCCTGAAGGACACGCTTTACACCGCGGCGCCGGATGCCTGGCTTCGCCGTTCGGCCCAGACGGCGTTTTTCGAGATACTGTCGCGTCTCGTGAAAATCGTGGCGCCCATCCTGCCTTTCACGGCCGAAGAGGCGTGGAGGGCCTATCCGCTGGAAGAAGACGTGGCCACGGTGCACGCGAGTACTTGGCCCGAGGTTCGCGGCGGCACAACGGGCGAAGAGTTCCGGGAATGGGAGCATCTTCGGGAGATCCGCGATCTGATCACGCCCTTCCTTGAGAAAAAGCGCGAAGCCAAAGAGATCGGCGCGGGGCTTGAGGCGAAGGTCATCCTGACTGCAGAAGATACGGGATCGGCCGAAATATTACACAGACATGAAAAAGAGCTCGCTCGCGTTTTTGTCGTGTCTCAAGTTGCTTTAGAAGCGAGGGCCCCGGAAATCCTGGAGGCCGCAGAAGGCGTTTCCGCGGTGCTCCGGAAGAAGTTCCAACTGAAGATCCTCGTCACGCGGGCGGAGGGCGGCAAATGTGTCCGTTGCTGGAATTATTCCTCAGCGCTCGGCCAGGACCCGGAGCACGCGTCGCTCTGTCCGAAGTGTCTTGAAGCCGTGCGGGGCGTCGGTTTTTAACCGGAAAGGGTTCCTTTATTTTTCAAAAAAAAGCATTACTTCATATCAAAACCCCTCAAACGGTCCTCAAAAAAATCCTGGTAGGCCTGATCCTGTTCTTTATGGGGGCTTTGGCGGCTTTCCTGCTGCCGCTTTTCATTCCCGCTTCCGGGGTATCCAATGCCTGGGTCCATCATCCGCTCCTTCCGATTTTCGTGATGACCGTGATCTCGGTCATCGCGTACAAGACGACGGATCTGGGGGTCAAAAAATTCCTTGGGAAATATTTTTTCCACAAAAAGACGTTCGCCCAAATGACCTTGATGGATCTAGCCGGCGATCTGGCCGTGAATCTGGATCTTCAGGAGATCTCAAACCTCGTGGTCAACACCTTCGGCGAGGTCCTGCATCTGAAGACGGTGGTATTATTCGTTCCCGACCCGCTCCAGAATAATTTTGAGGCGGCATCCGCTTTTGGCTGGACGATCTCGGCTTCCAAACGGATCCGTCTCGCGGTCGACACGCCGCTCCTCAAGCTCATTCATCAGACGGGGCCGCATGTCCTGGTGCGCGGGCCGATCCTCCGGAGCCTGACCTGGCAGGAAGCGAACGCCTTAGCGCGGGATTTCGATTCCCTCCAGGCCGGTTGGGTCATTCCCCTTTTTGTGAAAGGGGAGCTGGTAGGGCTTCTCGCGTTCGGTGCGCTTGCGCCGGACACTGTTTTTGACCAAGGGGAGTTCCATTTTTTCAGGGAATTCGCCGCCGTGATTGGGCCCTGCGTGCACAATGCCCTGATCGTAAAGCGTTTACGGCGGCTCAATCTTGAGCTCCAGGACACTCAGTCCCAGTGGATCCAAAAAACGAAGCTTAACGCGATCGAAAGGCTCGCCGCGGGTATCGCTCACGAGATCCATAATCCCTTGGCCATTATTTCCGGGAAGGCCCAGATCCTGCTCATGCAGAAAGGTCCCCAACGGCTGGAAGCGAATGTTCAGGATTCGCTGAATGCCATAGTGAAGCAAACGCGAAGGGCGGCCGATATAACAAGGAAGCTTCTTATGTATTCCCAGGGTTCCCGGGAGCCGCGGGAGTGGATCTCTCTGGAAAAAATACTGGATGAGACGCTGGCCCTGCTGGCGTATCAGGCGTCGCTTGACAAGATCGAGATCACAAAAAATCTGGATCCGGAACTGCCGCGCTATTACGCAAATAGGCAGGAGATTCGCGAGATTTTTTTAAATTTGCTTCTGAATGCCGTGGAAGCGGTGGGATCCGAAGGGAAGATCACGGTCGAGCTGAAATACCGCCAGAATGAAGATCTTCTGGAGATCGTTTGTTCGGATACGGGGAAAGGGATCCCGGCCGAGCATCTGGATAAGGTTTTTAATCCGTTTTATACTACGCGCCATGAAGCCGTGGGGCTCGGGCTTTTCGTGACCCAACAGATCACGCACCGTTACGGGGGCTCGATCCGCGTCGAGAGTCAGGTCGGGGTCGGAAGCATGTTCATCCTTCAGCTGCCGTGCGCGGCAGAAATGGCGAGGGATGCCGAGAGCGAGAAGAGCGGGGCAACGGTTGTCAGTCCCGGGATAAAATCGTAA
>JAHFHJ010000007.1:12541-16760 GCA_023246985.1 Candidatus Omnitrophota bacterium
AAAGTCGGGATAGCCGCAGATAGGGCCAGAGAATCCAGAAAGAGGTCTCCCTCGCCGGGGAGTATTTTTTATGCCAACCGAAGCGGATCCGTTAAACGCCCGTAAATTCGATTATCAAGAAGTTTTGCGGGACGTCGCGCGCAGCATGGTCCGCCTCAAGCGGCCGGACCGCCTCCTTAAGCTCATCACGCGTTTTATCGACCGGCAATTCGGCCTCACGCATACGGCCCTTCTCGTTCTGGACCCGAAAAGAGGGCGTTATGTTTTTGTAAATTCAAAGGGTTCGAAACGTCTTCCGGTCGGCCTTGTGAAATTTGATCTGGATCACCCCCTTGTGGAATGGTTCTCAGGATCCAAAAAGAAACTTCCGTTCCAGAAAGACTATCTTTTTCTCTCCGATATCAAAAAAATGACCTCCCGCGCCGAATTCCGGTTAGCCACCCATTCCAAGGCGGATCAGCTCGTGAAGATCCAAAAGGCCATGGAGAATCTCAAGGTCGAACTGCTGGTGCCCGGTTATTTCAAGGATACGCTGGAGGGGGTCCTGATGCTGGGGCGGCGGGTGAATGGCCGCGGCTTTACTTCGCAGGAAGTCATGTTCTTCCAGACGCTCGCGCACGATTGTTCCATGGCCGTCAAAACCGCGGAATACAACCAAAGCCTGGTCGATCAGAATCATGAGCTTGCCAGACGCCTCGAAGAGATTGAGAGGATGCGAAACAAAGAGCAGCGGACCTATTACGAGATCATGCGCTCGCTTGCCGAAGAAATACATGCCAAAGAGCCTTATGTTTTTGGCCATATTTCAGAGGTCGAGCGTCTCGGGATGATGACGGCGCGCGAGATGGGGATCGATCTTTCGGGAAAGACAAGGGATCTGCTTTCCGCGGCGCTCATTCTTCATGATGTGGGAAAAATCGGAATCCCGGATCATATCCTCCGTAAGCCGGAGCAGTTATCCCAGGAAGAGTGGTTGGTCATGAAAACTCATGTGGAGAAGGGGGCGAGGATCCTGGAACCGCTTACGGATTTTAAAAGAGTTCGCGAAATTATCATGGCGCATCACGAACGATTTGACGGGCGGGGGTATCCTCGCGGCCTTAAGGGGGAAGAAATCCCCATTGAGGCCCGTATCATCTGCGTGGTGGACAGTTTTCACGCGATTGTTTCATCCCGCTGTTACCGGGGAGGGCGTTCGATTGATTCCGCAATCCATGAGATACGCGATTGCTCGGGGGCTCAGTTCGATCCGGTCGTGGTCGATTCTTTTCTGAAGGCCCTCAAGAAGGAACTTCAGAAAAAAGGGCCGACGTAGATTTCCATGGATCAATCACTCACCAGCTGACCCTTGTATGGATGAGGAGTTATCGCTTGCGTCCCTAGGGGGGCATCAGTATAATGCCGCCTCTGATTCAAGAACTTTTGAAGGCGAGCTTCGCCGCGGGTGGACTGCCTTCGATTCTTAAAGTTGTCAGGGTTGGGATGCTACCATGTCAAGAAAAGCAGGATTAAAAAATATGTCGAGAGCAAAAAGAATTTCCAGAAAATCCGCCCCAAAAACGGCTAAAAAACGAACCAAGAAACAAGCTAAGAAAGCCGCGCGGAAACCGGCCCCCATGCCGAAAGTAAAAAAACTTTCCCAAAAAGAACTGGAGCTTTTTAAGAAAATGCTTCTCCTGTTGCGCGTGAAGATCGCCGGAGACCTTCAGCAGATCGAGGGAGATTCGTTCAGCGGAAATCAACCCGGCAACTCCGGAGAACTTTCGGATGTCGCGGATATGGCAACCGATAATTATGACCGGGAACTCAATATCGGCCTTGCGTCCAATGAACAGCAGCTCCTCAACGACATTGATATCGCTCTCAGAAAGATTAAGGACGGAACTTACGGTATTTGCGAGATCTACGGAACCCCGATCTCCAAAAAGCGTCTTTTGGCCATGCCTTACACTCGTCTTTCTATGAAGGCTCGGGAAGAAGAGGAGAAGAACCAGCGCCCTTCGTGATCTTCTTCTACGCCCTTGTGGGGGCTGTTATTCTTCTCGATCAGCTTTCCAAGTTTTTCGTTCTCCGCTATCTTTCGCCGCGAGCGTCCGTTTCTTTAATCCCCCATGTTCTGGATCTGACCTTGGTCCGTAATCCGGGTGTGGCGTTCGGGCTTTTCAGCAGTTACGCGCCTCTCTTGTTCACGATCATTACGATGAGTCTCGTTTTTTTATTTCTCGTCTCGAACCGCTCCCAAGGCGCTTCGAGCGCGGAGCGTTGGGCGATCAGCCTGATTCTCGGAGGCGCGGTCGGGAACTGGATCGACCGTCTTCGTTTTGCAGCCGTCATTGACTTTATTGATTTCCGGATCTGGCCTGTTTTCAACCTTGCGGACACGGCTATCACGATTGGCGTTGGTCTTTATTTCATTCATGTCCTGAGGTCCAAAGAGAAATCATGAAACCCATTCTCTTTTCTTTCGGCGCGTTTCATCTTTATTCGTATGGCCTGAGCATTGCCGCCGGGGTCTTGTTTTCCATTTTCCTCATGAGGCGCCGCGCCGCGAAAGAAAATTTTCCAAAGTCTGAAGAAGTGTCCGACATGGCCTTCATCATTCTGGCCTGGGGATTTTTCGGCGCCCGGCTTTTTTATGTGTTTCAAAATCTCTCCTATTACGCGGTGAACCCGCTCAAGGTCTTTGCGGTTTGGGAAGGCGGGCTGATCTTTTACGGCGGCGCGCTCGCCGCCTTTTTCGGTTTTGGGCGGTGGGTTCGGAAGAAGCGGCGGCCTTTCTGGAAAACGCTGGATTTTATCGCGCCTTACGGCGCGCTCACGCACGCTTTCGGACGCGTGGGCTGTTTTTTGAACGGCTGCTGCTACGGGAAAGCCTGTGATCTGCCTTGGGCCGTTAAGTTTCCGGAGGTTGCTTATCCGGTCCATCCGACGCAGCTTTATGAAGCGTTTTATGATCTGGCTCTTTTCTTTTTACTGCTTTCTTGGCGCAAGAAGGCCCGTTTCGAAGGGGAGATCGGCCTTCTTTATTTTCTTCTGTACGGCATGGGCCGTTATTTGATCGAGTTCTTGCGCGAGCCCGGCGGAATGTGGATGGGGCTTACCTCGAATCAGTGGTTGAGCGCCCTGATCATGACTGGCGCGTTCATTCTTTTCAAATCCCGCGTTTCCAAAGTCCGCTAGTACCGCTTGACAATCGATTTTAGGGGTAAGCGGTACAGTACTGTTAACATATCATCTAAAATTAAATGGAGAACGGTACTGACATGGCGAAGAAGCGTTTCACGGAATTTGTGGTGGAGGCAATGGAGGCCGAACAGCGGCTGGACGTGTTCCTGACCCAAAGAATGTCCGACCGGCATTCTCGCGCGCATCTTCAGAAAATGATCAAAAATGGAGGCGTGCTGGTGAATGGAAATCAAAGGACGCCCCATTACGCGGTCAAGGAAGGGGAGAAGATTCGCGTCGAAAAGCTTAACGCGCCCGTCGAGGATCTGCCCGCCGAAGCGATCCCTCTGGATATCGTTTATGAGGATGAAGATTGCCTGGTCGTGAACAAGCCTGCGGGCATGGTCGTGCATCCGGCGCACGGGAATCCGAACCATACGCTCGTGAACGCGCTTTTGTTCCACGTCCAGACCCTTGGGAACGCGGAAGATAAAGTGCGTCCCGGCCTTGTGCACCGTCTTGATAAAAATACTTCCGGGCTTCTGGTGGTCGCCAAGAACGATTACGCGCATGCCAAGCTCGCGCTTCAATTCAAGGAACATACGATCGACCGGGTCTATCACGCGTTCGTGCGCGGGGTGGTACAGCACGATGAGGGGGTTTGTGAAGAGCCCGTCGGCCGCGCGTTTCTCAATCGCAAGAAGGTAGTTGTCCGGCCGTCGGGCGGCAAGACCGCGACCACGTTTTTCCGCGTGCTGAAACGGTTCAAGAACGCGACCTTTGTCGAGATCCGCCCCCAGACCGGCCGCACCCATCAGATCCGCGTGCATTTTTCCCACATGGGACATCCGGTGCTAGGGGATACTTTTTACGGGATCCCGTTCCCGCCCATCCAACGCCAAGCCCTTCACGCCGCGTCTTTGGGTTTTGAGCAGCCTCGCACGAAAAAGTGGATCGCTCTGACAAGCGGGCTCCCTGAGGATATGCAGGGCCTTCTGCGCTTCCTTGAATCGCACGCATAGTTGGCTTATAATCAAAAGCTATGAACCCTAAT
>JAHFHJ010000007.1:16860-20990 GCA_023246985.1 Candidatus Omnitrophota bacterium
CTTGAGCCGAAGGTCTATGAGGGGCGTGACTTTCTTTCCGTGCTTCAGGCCGCGCGCCAGGCCTTCCTTAAAAGTCAGCTTTCCAATATGACCTTTTGGGTGCGTCTCAAAAAACGCATGTCATTTGTGATCCATTTTACGGTCCTGGCCGGATGGATCCTTCTGATCTCGGGGTATTTTATCCCGGCGCTCCGGTTCCTGGTCACTCTCGGGCTGGGTTGTTTCCTGGGGGGCATGGCCCTTGTGCTCTTGGACCTTCCGTTTGAAGTCGATGTCGAAGAAAAGACCTCCAAGCTTCTCGAAGATTCCGGTCATTTTCAGCCCCATGAAATGGCTCATTTAAAAAAATTGAATCGGGCCATCGCGCTCCGGGGACTGGCGTCCGTCGTTCGCGCCCCTTTCAATAAGTGTCTCTGCATGATCGGAAAAAGGGAGATGATTTATGGGATTTAGGAACCTCGGGGAATTTTTGGCGGTGCTTCGCGAGGCCGGCGAACTTATGGAGATCCGGGCCCCGGTCGATCCGATATTGGAAGTGACCGAGATCTATGATCGCATTGTGAAAAAAGAAGGCCCCGCGCTTCTTTTCACTAATGTCAAAGGATCTCCGATCCCGCTTGGGATCAATCTTTTTGGCTCCCGGAAGCGTATGAGCCTGGCGCTTGGCGTTCAGGATGTTTCCGAGATCGCCCGGCGTATTCATGCCTTTCTCGACCTGAAACCGCCGAAAGGTCTTTTTGAGAAACTCGCGATGATCCCCAAGCTTTCCGAGCTCAATGCCGTGCTGCCGAAATTCGTCACGCACGCCCCCTGCCAGGAAAAGGTGATTCTTGCGGGCGAAGGTAAGATGCTGAACGGACTTCCCATCATTCAATCCTGGCCCAAAGACGGCGGCAAGTTCATCACATTTCCGCTCGTGATCACCAAGGATCCCGAGACGAACCAACGCAATCTCGGGCTTTACCGGATGCATGTCTATGATGACCGGACGACCGGAATGCATTGGCAGATCCATAAGGACGGGGCCGGGCATTTCCGCAAGCTCGGAAGGGGGAGCAAAGGACGGCTGTCCGTGGCTTGCGTGATCGGCGCGGACCCGGCGACCATGTTCGCGGCCGCGTGCCCGCTTCCGTCAGAAATAGATGAAATCATGTTCGCGGGATTCCTGCGCAAAAAGTCCGTGGAGCTCGTCAAATGCAAGACGATCGATCTGGAGGTACCGGCCGAGGCCGAGATCGTATTGGAAGGGTATGTCGAGGAGGGCGAGAGCCGTCTCGAGGGGCCGTTCGGCGATCACACGGGATTTTATTCGCGTGCGAAGGATTTCCCGGTGTTCCATGTCACCTGCATGACGCATCGCAAGGACCCGGTCTATGTGACCACCGTAGTCGGCCGCGCGCCGATGGAAGATTGCTACATGGGGAAGGCGATTGAGCGGATCTTTTTGCCCATGATCCAAAAACAATTTCCGGAGATCGCGGACATTCACTTGCCGTGGGAAGGCGCGTTCCACAATTGTCTGATCGTTTCGATCCGGAAAAGCTATCCCGGGCAGGGAAAGAAGATCATTCACGCGATCTGGGGGCTCGGGCAGATGATGTTCTCCAAGATGATCGTCGTGCTTGACCACGACGCGAATATCCAGAATCTGACGGAAGTCTCGTGGCGCGTCTTGAACAACATGGATCCGAAGCGTGATATCGTGTTGAGCGAAGGGCCCCTGGATGAGCTGGACCACGCCGCGGCGAAGGATTTCGCGGGTTCCAAGATCGGAATCGACGCGACGCGCAAAAGCGAAGCCGAAGGGATGCAGCGTCCCTGGCCCGAGGACATTGTGATGACAAAGGACATTCAGGAACTCGTCCGCTCCCGGTGGAAGGAATACGGACTCCCCAGTCAATATCTGTAAATTCCAAGAAACAAGAACCCAATAAATCCCAATAACCTAGACGCAATCACCCAACAAATTTCAATGACCCAAAAGCAATCATCGGTAAACGCGGAGAGCTGTTGGATGCTTGTCTTTGAGCATTCGGTTATTGTTGGGTGATTGTATCTTGGTTCTTGGAAATTCAAGTCAGGGGTCGATCGATTGTTTGCTAAGGCAAAGATTTTTTTACAGGATATCAAGCTGGAACATTCAATCTTCGCGCTGCCGTTTGCCTGGCTCGGGCTTTTCATGGCCGGCCCAGGGTGGCCGGATCTTTTTGTGTTTGCCTGGGTGACGGCGGCGATGGTGAGCTTTCGCACCCTGGCCATGGGGCTGAACCGGTTGTTCGACCGGTCGATGGACGCGTTGAATCCCAGGACCGAGGACCGGGCGCTTCCGAAAAAAAAGATCCGCGCGTCCCTCGTCTGGACGCTCGCGGGCGCTGCATTTTTGATCTTTGAATGGAGCGCTTACCAGCTCGGCGCGCTGTGTCTTTGGCTTTCACCCGTGCCCGTGATACTGGCGACTCTTTATCCTTTCACCAAACGCTTTACCTGGTTTTCGCATTTTGTACTCGGGGGGGTGCTTGGGATCGCGCCGTACGGAGCCTGGATCGCGGTGACCGGACAGTTCGCGTGGGCGCCGGCCTTCCTGACATTGGGTGTGACTTGCTGGGTCGCGGGATTCGACGCGATCTACGCGCTCCAGGACATTGATTTTGACATCAAGCACGGCCTTTTTTCATTTCCCGCAAAGTTCGGCATCGCAAACACGCTGCGATTGACCCGCGGACTGCATGTCTTGACCGTGCTTTGCTGGGCAGTCGCGGGATTTTTAGGCGGCATGGGAATGATCTATGGGTTCGGTCTGGCGGCGGCCGTCTTTTTTTTGATAGGGGAGCATCAGCTAGTCCGTTCCTTCGGCATCGCCAAAATAAACGAGGCCTTTTTCCTGATGAACGCCGTCGTGAGCATCACGCTTTTCCTGGCCGTCGTGTTGGACGTCACCCTGAAAGGAAGTATCCTGTGAGAACACCGGGAGCTTTTCTTATGCGGATCCTTATGGCCCCAACGGTATTGCGGGCGCAGACCCCGGGGGAAGAAAAGACCGCGGCTTTGCCGTAAGTCAAAACCATGGAAATTGCCAAAATATTCAAGATCGATGAGTACCGCATGACATTCGAATTTATGGGGTTGCGGTACAATACCGTGAACCCTTAGTCCCAATACCTATCAATTTTAACGAAGTTGAAATTGGGGCAACCCCCAATGGCGCTCGGATAAGCAGTTTTAAGAGTGACTGTACCCGTTTTTGGGGGACCGTCACTCCGCACAATCGAGTGGCGATCCCTAAAAGTGACAGTCCCGAAACAGCCGGTACAGTCACTTTTGTCCTTAACCGAGTGCCATTGGGGGCAACCCCAACTACCTTTTATGTAAAAAAATTCAAAGTTGGGGGTAGTCCCAATACCTGTCACCCCGCCCCATTGGCGGGATGGGGCAATCCCGACTACCGTTAGTGAAGAGAAAATTAAAGTCGGGATAGAATCGAATGGAGAACGGTATGAGCACGATTGAATCTACCACCAGCACCGTTAGATGCGAAGCGATTTTCATATTCCAACGCATGTATTATCCACCTATCGGGAATACGGATCTCATGTTCCTTAGAAGATCCCAGGACGTACACAAACCGGATAGCGTCTCCTCCGCATTGCGCTGACGGACAGGTGCGGGGAGAGGTCGAAGAGAGAATGCACCCTCTCATTCCAGACCGGGTCTGGAATGGAGTGAAATGGATTCACGGGGAGTATCGTTGATGAAGCCTTATATTGTTGCGATCACGGGTGCCAGCGGGGTTATTTACGGGATTCGACTGCTGGAGGTGCTGGCGGAGCGGAAGATCCCGGTGGAGCTTGTGATCTCAGATACGGCGCGGATCGTGATCAAAGAAGAGTTAGGGATCGAATGGGGACAGGCTGATTTTTGGGAAAGGGGGACAGGCGCCATTTTCGAAAATCAAAATGGAGCCAGTCCCCTCAAAAATCTGCCTGTCCCCTTTATTCACAGCCACGATTTTCATGATTTCACGGCACCCATCGCGAGCGGGTCGTATCCCACCGAGGGGATGGTGATCGTGCCGTGCAGTATGGGGACGCTCGGGGCGATCGCGTCAGGACTTAGCCAGAATCTCATCCATC
>JAHFHJ010000062.1 GCA_023246985.1 Candidatus Omnitrophota bacterium
GAGGGAAACAGATTGCCCTCCTCATCCTTGCCTTCTCCCCAAGGGAGAAAGGATTCCCCGCAGAAACTCAAACAGTAAAATTAATATTCGTCGCCCTTAAAGAATTTCCTAAGCTTGCTTAAGAACCCGCCCTTCTTTTCAGAATCCTTTTTCTCGGCCGGCTTCGGCGCTTTGGATTCTTTCCGGGTTTCCGCGGTCTTGAGAGATTCTTTGGCCTGCGGCTTCGCAGACGTCTTGTCCGCGGGTTTTGAGGCCTTCTTTTTCTTGGCTTTTTTGGCGGGCACTTCGAATACCGCCGTCCACTCCAAAAGAGCGATCTGAGCGCCGTCCCCGGCGCGATATCCCAATCGAAGTACGCGGGTATAGCCGCCCGCGCGGTTCTTGAAGAGCGGGGCGATCTGAGTGATCAAAATACGGGCGATCTCGGGATCGCGGACTTGAGAGATCAAAAGCCGCCTGGCGTGAAGCCCGTCCCGCTTGGCGATCGTGATCATCTTTTCCGCGAACTTACCGGCTTCCTTCGCTTTGGCGTGCGTGGTTTCAATGCGCTTCCTCAGGACCAGCGCCCGGAGAAGATTCCGGAGCTTGGCCGTACGGTGCGAGGCGACAATCCCCAATGTCCTTCTGCGGCGTTGATGGCGCATGGGAGATCCTTAGGATTCGCTGGGGGCCGCGGCCTGCGCGCCCTTGGCCGGCAAACGGTCTTCGATATTCATCCCAAGATGAAGATTCATCGCGACCAAGATCGCGTTGATCTCATTGAGGGATTTTTTTCCGAAGTTCTTGTATTTAAGCATTTGCGCTTCCGTCTTCTGGATGAGATCGCCGATCGTTTTGATGTTGGCGGCCTCGAGACAGTTGGCGCTGCGGACAGAAAGCTCCAGTTCGCTGATCGGCTTATGGACCACTTCCAGAAATTCCTTGTCCTCAACCTCTTCTTCTTCCTCTTCTTCCGGCAATTCGCCGTAGTTGACGAAGATATCCAGATGCCTTTGGAGAATGTTCGACGCGTACAGAAGCGCTTCTTCCGGCCCCATGGCGCCATTCGTCCAGATCTCCAGGATCAAACGGTCATAATCGGTGATCTGCCCGACGCGGGTGTCTTCCACGAAGAAATTCACCTTGGTGACGGGAGAAAAAATAGAATCCACGGTCACGACGCCGATCGAGGAATCTTCCTGCTTGTTGCGTTCGGCCGGCACGTATCCGCGGCCGCGCCCCACTTCCATCTCCATCTTGAATGCCTGGGACTTGCTCAGATTGCAGATCACAAGATCGGGATTCACGATCTCAACGGTCTCGTCCGCCTGAATATCCCCCGCCTTGACCGGCCCCTGTCTCTTGACGTCGATAGAGATCTTCTTGGGGCCTTTGCCATGGTAGCGAAGAACGATCTTTTTCACGTTCATCACGATCTGAGCGCCGTCTTCCATCACGCCGCCCAGCGCCGAGAATTCATGCAGCATTCCGTCCACTTTGATGCTTGTCACGGCGGCGCCTTCGATGGAAGAGATCAACACGCGCCGCAGCGCGTTCCCGATCGTGGTTCCGTAACCCCGCTCGAACGGCTCCGCGATAAATTTGCCGTAATTCGGCGTCAGCGACCCTTGTTCCGCTTCGAGGCGCTTCGGCATTTCAAATGTTTTCCAACGAATACCCATTTTATTTGTCTCCTCCAATGAGTCCCGCCGCAGCGGGACGAATTGGACCCCGCGCTCATTTCTGGTCCGCAGGGCCCATTTTTGATTAAACCATCATTACGGTGTCGACTTTTAAAATCATTCCCGCAAAAATGAGTGCGGGGTAAATTTCGTCACATTGCTTATGTCGCGCTCCGCGACATAAGCAATGACGTTATTTAGAATACAACTCCACGATCAACGACTCTTCGACGGGGATCCCGGCATCCGCCTTGGTGGGAAGTCTCAGGACCTCCCCGGTCAATTTCTCGCGATCGAGCTTCAACCATTCCGGGGGGGTCAGATCCTTCCACTTCTCGAAACTCGCCTGAACTCGCTTGATCGTCGGCTCTTTCGGCTTCACCCCGATCGTCTGTCCGACTTTGACGATAAAAGAAGCGATATCGACCTTCTTGCCGTCCACGGTGATATGCCCGTGCCCGACCATCTGACGCGCTTCCCTGCGGGAGGCGGTGAAAAGAAGGCGGAACGCCACGTTGTCCAGGCGGCGCTCCGAAAGCTGAATGAGCATCTCGCCGGTCACGCCTTTCATCCGGACTGCGCGCCGAAAAAAGACGCGAAACTGGCGTTCGGTGAACCCGTAGATCCTCTTCATTTTCTGTTTTTCGCGCAGCTGCACGCCGTAGTCCGAAAGCTTTTGGCGCGAAAGGCCGTGTTGACCGGGCGGCTTGCTTAAACGCTTGTCATATTTTTCATCGGTCGTGCGACGTCCTTTGAGCCCGAGGTTCACGCCCTCGCGACGGTGCAACCGGATGACCGGACCGCGGTATCTTCCCATAAATTAAACTCTCCTCTTCTTCGGCGGACGACAGCCGTTATGCGGCACCGGCGTAATATCATGAATCGCGCTGATCACAAGCCCCGCGGCCTGAAGCGCGCGGATGGCCGATTCACGTCCCGCTCCGGGCCCCTTGATGTAAACTTCCACTTCTTTCATGCCGTATTCCATGGCTTTTTTGGCGGCCTTCTCGGAAGCCATTTGAGCCGCGAACGGCGTGGATTTCTTTGACCCCTTGAAACCGGCCGAACCGGAAGATTCCCAACAGACGGCATTGCCTCCGGCATCCGTGATCGTGATGATCGTGTTATTAAAACTCGCCGCGATATGCGCCACGCCGCGGACAATGTGCTTGATCTTCTTTTTTTTTGCCATATGAGGTCCTTATTTTCCCATGAAAGTTTTTTAAAACCCGCGGAAGAGTTTGGGTGCGTTTGCAATGATCAAAAAATAACCCGTCATCAAGATACCATCACCCGCGGTTATTGGATCTTATCTTTACTTAGGCGCGGGCGCCGCTTTAGCGAGCCCGCCCACGGTTTTGCGTTTGCCTTTGCGCGTGCGCGCGTTCGTATGCGTCCTCTGCCCGCGGCACGGAAGGCCTTTTAAATGCCGGGATCCGCGATAACAACGGATATCCATGAGCCGTTTGATGTTCTGCTGGATCTCCCGCCGGAGATCCCCCTCAACCTTGAGGGTCCGCTGAATGATCCCCGTGATCACGGAAACCTCGGCCTCGGTCAAATCCTTGGCGCGTTTCGCCAAATCGACCTTGGCTTCCAACAAAATCTTCTTTGAAAGCGTCTTCCCGACCCCGTACAGGTAGGTCAACGCCACATCCACTCGTTTTTCCCTCGGGATATCCACCCCAATAATACGCGGCATACTTTAGATCCTTTCGTAAAAGATCAATTAACCTTGTCGCTGCTTGTGCTTCGGATTGGTGCAAATTACATACACGTAGCCTTTGCGGCGCACGATTTTGCAATCTTCACAGATCCTTCGGACTGAACTTCTGACTTTCATGGCGCCACCTCGGATCGCTATTTAACTCGAAAAGTAATTCTTCCACGGGTCAGGTCATAAGGAGAAAGTTCCATCTTCACCTTATCCCCCGGAAGAATGCGGATATAATGCATTCTCATCTTGCCGGAGATATGCGCCAACACCTTATGCCCGTTCTCAAGCTCAACGCGGAACATCGCGTTGGGCAAAGGTTCGATCACAATACCTTCTACTTCGATCGCGTCTTCTTTCGGCATACTTCAGGGAACCTCATCACTGGTTAAATTGATAAATCCATTTTCCGTAAAAACAACCGTATCTTCGTAGTGACTGGCATTCTTGCGGTCTTGGGTGACTACCGTCCAACCATCCTCCAAAGTTTCCACCGCGTAATGCCCCTCGGTCACCATCGGCTCGATCGCGATCGCTAATCCCGGCTCGATCTTCGCGCCGCGCCCCGCCTTGCCGTAATTGGTCACTTGCGGGTCTTCATGGAGCTGGCGGCCGATCCCGTGCCCCGCATAATCGCGAACCACTTGGAATCCCCGTTCCTCAACATATCGCTGGATCGCTTCCGAAATATCCCCGATCCTCCAACCCGGCTGATAGGCCGCAAGCGCCGTTTTTAACGACTGTTTCGCGGTATCGATCAATGCCTGCTTTTGAGGATCGTTCGCACCCACTTGCCAGGTTCTTGCCGCGTCGACGTAGAACCCCTTCCATTTCACACCGATATCAAAACTGACAATATCGCCTTTTTTCAGGCGCCGCGCGCTTGGGATCCCGTGCACAACGGCCTCATTCAATGAAATGCAGGACGTCTTCGGAAATCCGCGATATCCTTTGAACGCCGGCTCCCCGCCGTTCTCCCGTATCACTTTTTCTGCCGCGGCATCCAGCGCTTCCGTTGTAAAGCCCTCGACCCCCAGGGGCTCCACAACCGCGAAAACTTTTTTCAGGATTTCGCCCGCTTCCCGCATCAGCTGAATTTCGCGTTTCGACTTTAGCTCGATCATGCGAAATCAGCGGAGCTTTTCAAAGAGCTTTTCCAGAACCTTCTGAACCGACGGGGCCTCGCCCCCGGCCGGCACATCATGCAGCAGCTTCTTTTTACGGTAAAAATCAATAAGCGGCTTTGTGGACTCGTGATAGACCTTGAGCCGGTGACGGATCGTCTCAGGCTCATCATCCTTGCGGATCACAAGCGGCTGTCCGTGACAATCACAGAGACCTTCGACTTTGGTCGGCATGTTGCGCACGTGATAAATTTTTCCCGAAACGGCGCAAAGCCTGCGCCCTGCCAAGCGGTTCACCAGCACGACTTCGGAAGCGTTAAAATTCACGACTGCGGCAAGCCGGATCTTTTCTGCCGCAAAAAAATTTTCAAGAGCTTCGGCCTGACCGATCGTCCTTGGATATCCGTCCAGAATAAAACCTTGAGCGCTTTTCAGCCCGCGAATCTCTTCGAACATCATAGTGTTGACCAGGTCATCCGAAACGAGCGCCCCTCGCGCGATCACGTCTTTCGCCGCCGCGCCGAGCGGCGTCCCTTCCTTGATATTCCGACGGAGGATATCCCCGGCCGCAAACTGCACGATCCCGTATTTCTCGCAGAGCATTTTGGCGTGAGTGCCTTTGCCGGCGCCCGGAGGCCCCAAAAAAACCCAATTCACGAGCGGCGCCCTTTCAGACGGCCCCGCTTGATAAAACCGTCATAATGGCGCATCACGAGCTGGGATTCGACCGACTTCATCACATCGAGTACCACGCCGACGATGATGAGAAGCCCGGTCCCGCCGAAAAAGCTTGCGATCAGAAACGGAATGTTCAGCACGTGCGGCGACGAAATGATCTTCGGAAAAAGCGCAATCAAGGCCAGAATCACGGCGCCTGCCGTCGCGATTCGCGTCATTAAATAATCCAGATATTCCGCGGTATTCTTCCCGGGACGGATCCCCGGCACAAACCCCCCGTATTTCTGGAGGTTATCACTCACTTCGATCGGATTGAACGTGATCGCCGTATAAAAGAACGTAAAAAACACGATCAGAAGCGCGTCCAGAGCCATATAGCCCCCGCTTCCGTAGCTGATCATTTGAGCGATCCGGGTCAGGGCTCCGGCATTTGGAAAAAATCCGGCGATCGTCGCCGGAAAAAGAATCACCGACTGCGCAAAAATGATCGGAATGACCCCCGCCTGGTTCACTTTAAGAGGAAGATAGGTGCTCTGCCCGCCGTAAGTCCGGTGCCCGCGGATCTGCTTTGCGTACTGGACCGGGATCTTCCGCTGCCCTTGAATGATCAGGATCAAAAAAATCACCGCTCCCACGAACAAGCCGATCATGATAACGAATTTCCACCAAGGAAGCTGCTGGCGCGACGGGTCAAGCGGTGAAAGCAGGACCCAGGTCTGGCGCAACGCCTCCGGAAGCGAATCGATAATGCCGGCGGTAATGATGATGGACATCCCGTTGCCGATGCCGTAATTATCGATCTGCTCGCCCAGCCACATAATGAACGCCGTACCCGTGGTCATGGTCAGCATACACATCAGCCGGAAACCCCAGCCCGGATTCGGTACAATGACCGAACCGCCGAACGCCGCGGGATTCTCAAGCCACAGAGCAATAAAGAATGTCTGTAAAATGCTCAGCACGATGGTCCCGTAACGCGTGTACTGGATGATCTTCTTGCGGCCTTCTTCGCCTTCCTTGGCAAGTTTTTCCAAAGCCGGGATCACGACGGTCAAAAGCTGCAAAATGATCGACGCCGAGATGTAGGGCATGATCCCTAGCGCGAAGATCGTCGCTTTCTGGAGCGCGCCGCCGGTGAACATTCCCATAAAACCGAGAAGCGTTCCGCCGGACATGTGCTGCTGGAAAAATCGCGCAAGCGCCACCCCGTCGATTCCGGGGGTCGGCACATAAGTCCCGATACGATACACCGCAATAATGAGAAGCGTAAAAAAGATTTTTTTACGCAAATCTGGGATTTTCAGGATGTTTCCGAACGCTTGCAGCACCAGAACTCCGTTCTTAAATGACCGCGCACTCTTGCGCGACGCAAGTTGCTGCGGGAATTTAATCCGCCGCGTTTTGCGGCGGATATTTTGTTACTTCTCGAGCAGAACTGCCTGACCGCCCCCGGCTTCGATCTTGGTCTTCGCCGAAGCGCTGAAAAGATGTGCTTTCACGGTGACGCCTTTTTTCGGTTCCCCGGAGCCTAAAATCTTTAATCCGTCGCGGAGCTCTTTGATCATGCCCTTGGTAAGCAATAATTCCGGAGTGATCTCTTTTTCATCGAGCTTCGCCAGCTGCAGAAGATTCACAATCGCGTAAACGCTCTTGAGCGCGGTGCGATTAAAACCCCGCTTCGGAAGACGGCGGTAAAGAGGGTTCTGTCCGCCTTCAAACCCGGGATCAAAACGGTAACCCGACCGGGCTCTCTGTCCCTTGTGACCGCGCGTGGAGGTCTTTCCGTGTCCGGAACCGATGCCGCAACCCCGGCGTTTCTTGCGTTTTTTATAAGGAAACTTGGATCTCATGATACTTTTTCTCTTTCCGAGTCATAACGCACTTTGCGGTCCACGAGCGCCGTCAACCCGTTGATCGCGGCCTTCAAAACATTGATGGAGTTATCGCTGCCGAGGCTCTTGGTCAAAATATCCTTGATCCCGCAGGCCTCGCATGCCGCGCGGACCGAACCTCCGGCGATGATCCCGGTACCGGGCGATGCGGGTTTCAAAAACACTTTGGCCGCGCCATAACGGCCGATCACTTCATGGGGAATCGTCGTCCCCTTGAGCGTGATGGAGAGGGTATTCTTCCGGGCCGCCACAAGCGCTTTGCGGATCGCGTCCGCGACTTCATTGGCTTTGCCCTGAGCATATCCCAGCGAAGCCAAGCCGTTACCGACCACGACCAGCGCGCTAAACGAAAACCGTTTTCCGCCTTTTACGACCTTGGCACAACGGTTCACCTGAATGACTTTTTCATAGGTTGTCGACCCATCCATCGACATCGAAGAAGATCGGGAAGACCGCAGGGCGGGTTGAGGGCCTCGGGACCCCGGTTTGTGTTGCGCGTTTGGCGTTGCTTCTGTTTTTTGCATGCTGCTTGGATTTCCTTTCAGTTCGCTTCGTTAGTACCGCATGACATTCGAATTGAGGGGTATGCGGTACAATACCGCTCACCCCTTAAATCAAATGGAGAATGGCATGAGAGGCTAAAATTTTCCGATTCTTTCGCTCTCATTACTTTTTTGCCGCCTTATTACGAATCTTCAAACCCCATTTTTTTCAGGAAAGATTCTCACGGGGTGAATGTTTAAAATTGAATGCCGCCTTTACGGATCGCCTCCGCCAACGCCTTCACGCGGCCATGGTAAAGATAACCTCCGCGATCAAATGAAATCTTCTGCACGCTTTTTTTCTTGAGCCGGTCGGCAAAAAGCTGGCCCACCAGTTGAGAAACGGGGATCTT
>JAHFHJ010000179.1 GCA_023246985.1 Candidatus Omnitrophota bacterium
ACAATACCGACGGCTATCATCCAAAAGGTGTAGTTTAAAAAAGCTCCAGCATCCGCACCCGCATAAAAGAAACTAGTATCCCGTTTAGGACTAATTCCTTGACCCAATGGCAAACACATGAGTCCGGCTAAAGATATAACAATCCCTATACCTAATAGCCAATATTTAAGGCGATTCATTTCAATAGCTCTCTTTCACCAGACGGTATCTTGTTTCTCGCTTCAGTCAATTCAGTCGCGGGCGACTGTTTTTGCCGTATATCATATAGGATATAGAGCCCCGAACCGCCCAAAGGGTTCCGCTTTCTGATTTTCTGGGCGCTCGGAAAATCGCGCCAAACTGCCTCATTCTTTTCAATTCTTCGGACGTCCGAAAAATCTGCCGGGATTGTCCCGCCCTTTTCAATTTTTCGGCCGGCCGAAAAATCTTAAGGAAAATCCAAGATTGCTTCGCCAGCCTCTGGCTTCCTCGCAATGACGCCATTGCGAGGGCGATTGATGCCCGCGGCAATCTTAAAGACATCCTTTAAACTCAATGCTGCTTACCGCCGTACTTCGCATCTTCCTCGCGGACAAGGTCAAAGGCCTTGGCTGCGGCGTCAAGGCGGCACTGAATCCCAATGATTCAGTACGGCTTCGGCAGGAACTTGATGTTCCTGTCCAATCCCGTCGGAAAAATCAACCCATTCCTCCCGCATTTTTGCCATCAACATCTCGTGATACTTGGTCCGAAGAATGTTGATCGTTTCTTTTGCCTGATGCTCTTCTCCGGGAATTTCCCGCTCCGCCTTAACCCAATCCGTATAAATCTTTGCAATCTCAATGATTGTCACGGAGATTAAGCTTTTTTGCGGTAATTATTACCGCACTCATGGTACTTTTCACCGTAACGCCAAATGTTATTCTCTGAATGCGGCGCTCGTTTTTGCTTTATAGCTTATAAGCTATAAGGATCATATTCCGGAGATTTTATTTCGCAAGAGCCTTAAATGTTTTTGCGTATTTCTTATGGAGCTTCTCCATAGCTTTACGAAATTTCTTTTCTCGTTTTTTTTCAGCGTCAGTGGTTTTTTGCTTTTTCATAATTTCGGTTTCTTTTTGTAGCCGCCGGTTCTCCTCAAGACTTATTCCCTTATCACCCCAATAAATTTAAAATCACTTTGACCATCACCTCTTTCTCAGATGCTTTGCTGGCCGCGACCATCAAGGTCAAAGCCACAAGGGCATTATCATCAATCCGCCGGGTTCCGTCCTTGTGTAAAAGGATGCCATTCCTCTGCAGAAAGCAGACGAATAACGCTGCAGCAATTCGTTTGTTCCCGTCCACAAAACTGTGGTTCTTGGTCACAAAGTATAAAAGATGCGCAGCCTTCTCTTCGACCGTTGGGTAAACATCTTTTCCACCGAATGTTTGATAAATGGCGCCGATTGAACTTTTAAAGCCCGAATCCTTTTCCCTTCCCACGAGCGCCGAATCATGGAACTTCTTTTTCATGGTCTCAATGATTTTCCGGGCTTCTTCATAGGTCAGCTCGAACCTGGCCTTTTTTGTCCCTTTGGGCTTTGAAAGCTTTTCGTGGTCAAAATCGTCAAGAATGTCCAGGGCACGGGAATACTCCGCAATCACTTGGGCAATCCCTGCCGCTTCAGGAGCCAAACCTTCGACCGTCGTAATGTTCCCAATAAGAGCGATCGCCTTTCGAAGTTCCAGATACTTTCCCTGAACCGCCCGCAGCCTTTTTCCGTTAAGGGTGTACCCCTCGACCAAATGCTTTTTTAATACTTGTGTCGCCCAAATCCTGAATTGAGTGGCCCGAGACGAATTCACCCGATAACCTACGGAGATGATCGCATCTAAATTATAGAACCGTGTTTTGTAGCTTTTGCCGTCAGACGCAGTATGTTCCAAAATGGAACATACTGATTTTTCATGTAATTCGTTTGTTTTAAATATGTTGAGTAAATGCTTCGTGATGGCAGGTCGCTGCGTCCCGAATAACTCGGCGATTTGTTCTTGCCGAAGCCAAACGGTCTCTTTATCAAGACGAACCTCAAGCCGGTCTTTATAGAGAACAACTTCTCCCCCGATTACCTCATTATTTTCAAGATGGCTCATAGTGAAGGCTTCCGCTTATAAACGCCGGCTTCTTGTTCGAAAGCATACGCCGCACGGAACAGGGTGGATTCGTCGAAAGGCCGGGCCATGAGCTGCAGGCCGATGGGAAGACCGCCGGAAGTGAAGCCGCAGGGAACAGACATCGCGGGAATTCCGGCCAGGTTCGCGGGAATCGTAAAAATATCGGAGAGGTACATGGCCAGCGGATTTTCGAGTTTCTCCCCGATCTTGAACGCCGCGGTCGGAGAGGTCGGCGAAAGGATCACGTCCACTTCCTTGAACGCCTTCTCGAAATCCTGGCGGATCAGCGTGCGAACCTTCTGCCCCTTGAGATAATAAGCTTCATAATAACCGGCGGAGAGCACGAATGTCCCGAGGAGAATGCGCCGCTTGGCTTCCCTGCCGAATCCCTGGCTGCGCGTCTCAAAATACATTTCACGGAGGTCTTTCGACGGCACCCTCAGACCGTATTCCACGCCGTCGAAACGACCGAGGTTTGAGCTTGCTTCCGCGAC
>JAHFHJ010000063.1 GCA_023246985.1 Candidatus Omnitrophota bacterium
CTTTAAAAAGATTCGCATGTCAGACGATAAGCACTACGAACCGCTCTACAGACTGCGGCATTCCGCGTCCCACATTCTCGCCCAAGCTGTCTTAGACCTCTTTCCCGGCACGAAGCTCGCCCTGGGTCCCGTAATCGACGAAGGGTTCTATTACGACTTCGATTCGAAGACGACGTTCCAGGATGTGGATCTTCCGAAGATCGAGAAACGGATGCGCGAGATCGTCAAGGAACGCCAGGCGTTCAAAGAATGGGCGGTTTCCAAAGCCGAAGCCCGCAAAATTTTTAAGGAAAAACAGGAGCCCTACAAGCTTGAGATCATTGAAGGGATTGCCGGAGATACGGTCAATTTTGTGCAGAACGGGCCGTTCACGGATCTTTGCGAAGGCGGGCACGTCATGAATACCGACGAGCTCAAGGACTTCAAACTTCTTTCCGTGGCCGGGGCTTATTGGCGCGGAAGTGAAAAAAATCCCATGCTGCAGCGTATTTACGGGACGGCCTTTTTATCACGGAAGGAGCTGGACGCCTATGTAACCCGGCGCGAGGAAGCGCAGAGGCGCGACCATCGTAAAATCGGAAAACAGCTTGGCCTTTTCAGCTTTCATGAAGAGGGACCGGGGCTTCCGTTTTGGCGTCCCAAGGGCCTGATCCTTAAGAATCTTTTGATCGCGTTCATGCGCGAGAAACTCGCCGCGTACGGTTATATCGAGATCGAGACCCCAACCCTCCTGAGGGAAAAACTTTGGCGAACCTCGGGACATTGGGACAATTATCGCGAGAACATGTTCTTCCTCGAGCGGGAAGAGGAAGTTTACGCCCTGAAGCCGATGAACTGTCCGGGCGGGATGCTGATGTATAAAGAGGAAAAGCATTCGTACCGGGAGCTGCCGCTCAAAGTCGCGGAATTCGGCAAGGTGCACCGCTACGAACGCTCCGGGGTGTTGGCCGGGCTCTTCCGTGTGCGCGGCTTCACACAGGATGACGCGCATATTTTTACGACGCCCGAAACGCTTCAGGCGAGTGTTGTGGAGACTATCCGTTTTACGGATGAGGTGTACAAAACCTTTGATTTTGATTATCATGTGGAGCTCTCAACCCGTCCTCCCAAGTCGATCGGGACGGATGCGCAGTGGGAGATCGCGACCACAGGCCTCCGGAACGCGCTGGAAGAGCTCAAGATGCCTTATAAGGTCAATGAGGCGGACGGGGCGTTTTACGGGCCGAAGATCGATTTTCATTTAAAGGACGCCATCGGACGGACGCTCCAGTGCGGGACCCTTCAGCTGGACATGAGTTTGCCGGAGCGTTTTGATATGAATTATGTCGGCGAGGACGGCCGGGATCATCGCGTGATCATGCTGCACCGGGCGATCTTCGGAAGTCTCGAGCGTTTCATCGGGATCTTAATCGAGCATTACGCGGGCGCTTTCCCGCTCTGGCTTTCTCCGGTGCAGGTCCGGGTGTTGACGATCGCGGAACGCCACAGCGCGTTTGCGGACGCGCTCGTCGCGCGGCTTAAGAAAGAAGGATTTCGCGTCGGGTCGGATCTCAGGACCGAGAAGATCGGTTATAAGATCCGCGAGGCGGAGATGATGAAAATCCCTTATGTCTTCGTGGTCGGGGATAAAGAAATGGAAACGCAACAAGTCGCAGTGCGCATGCGCGGGCGTCAGGATCTGGGGCCCCAGGCTGTGGACGCGATGATCGAGCGGCTCAAGCAAGAGGTCGCGCAAAAAAAGTAATCGTCAACCATAAGGAGGATCATTGTCACTCAGTCCACAAAAAGTTCGGGCCAATGAGCGTATTCGCGCGCCTCAGATCCGTTTGATCGGGGCTGCCGGGGAGCAATTTGGCATTGTCACGCCGCAAGACGGGATGCAGCGCGCCCAGGACGCGGGTCTGGACCTGGTCGAGGTCGCGGGAACGACGACCCCGCCGGTATGCCGCATTATGGATCTCGGAAAATATCTTTATACGCTCGACAGGAAGGAAAAAGAGTCCCGCAAGAAGCAAAAGACGATCGATATCAAAGAGGTCAAAATGACCACAAAGATCGACGAGCACGACTACCAGACCAAGCTTCGCAACGCGCGCCGTTTTATTGAGCGCGGGGACAAGGTCAAATTGGTCGTATTCTTCCGGGGCCGTGAGATCGTGTATGTGGACAAGGGACGGAAGCTGGTGGCCCGTTTTGTGCAGGATCTTTCAGATATCGCGATGGTGGAACGCAATGACGGCCTGGAGGGGAAGGCCATCATGCTTTATTTGACCCGGGTCGCGTCTGTAAAGAAAAAGGATGTGGTCGCATCCGCTTCGCCAACGAATCCGGCAAGCCCTGGCGTCTTGCCGCCGAAGACAGCCTAAGGAAACGAAAATGCCGAAAATGAAAACGAACAAGTCCGTCAAGAAACGCTTTCGTGTCACCAAGAAGGGGAAGGTCCTTGGGAATAGGACTCTCCGCCGTCATATGCTGACCGACCGGAGCCCGAAGAAGAAGCGTCAGCTTCGCCGGAAGCTTCACGTCGAAAAAATGCACGTGAGCGCCCTCAAGGCCATGATGCCGTACGATCGTTAATCCCGTCAGAGATCAAAAGAAAAGGAAGCATTTATGCCGAGGTCTACGAACACAGTTGCTTCAAAAAAACGAAAGAAAAAGATCTTCAAGCGCGCCAAGGGGTTCGTGGGCGGCCGTGGCCGTCTCCTTCGTACCGCCAAAGAGACTGTCGCCCGCGCGATGGCTTTTGCGACCCGCGACCGCAAGCAGCGCAAGCGCCATTTTCGCACGCTTTGGAATGCCCGTATCAATGCGGCGTGCCGCGCCGGCGGGATGTCGTATTCCCGGTTCATTGACGCTCTGAACAAGGCGAAGATCCGCTTGAACCGCAAGTCGCTCGCCGAGATCGCCGCGCGCGATGAGAAAACCTTCCAGGAGATCGTCAAGCTCGTCAAGCAATCCTAACCCTGCCGTTCGAGACCCGGCGTCCCCCCAAGCGACGCGGGTCTTAAAAACGGGATGAAAGTGTGTTCTTATCCATGAAGGACAAGATTCGTCAGCTGGAAGAAGAAGCCCGGGCGGACCTTGTCCGGATCGATTCCGCCGATGCGGCAGATGTTTTTCGCGTCGCGTATCTTGGGAAAAAAGGGAAGTTGACCGAGCTTTTTAAGCGACTGGGCGCAGTTCCGGCCGACGAGAAAAAAGCGGTGGGCGCGGAGCTGAATCGCGTTAAACAATGGCTCGAGTCGGCCGTCGAGGGATTCCGGCAGAAAGCCCCGAACAAAGGCGTACCGGACGCGGCGTTCGACGAAACGCTTCCGGGGATTCGGCCGCCGCAGGGCAGCATCCATCTTCTTCAGCAGACCATCCGGGAGATCTCGGGCATTTTCAATCGCATGGGGTTCGAAACCGTCGAAGGTCCCGAGATCGAGACCGAATTCCACAATTTTACCGCGCTCAATATCCCGCTCAACCATCCTTCGCGCGATGCCTTTGACACTTTTTATACAACACACGGGCAGCTCTTGCGCTCCCAAACATCGCCGGTCCAGATCCGCGTGATGAAGGAGCGCCGGCCGCCGCTGAAGATCATCGCCCCGGGGCGCGTGTACCGGCCCGATACCGTGGACGCAAGCCACTCGTTCATGTTTCATCAAATCGAGGGCTTGATGGTCGATGACCGCGTAACCTTCAGCGATCTCAAAGGGATCCTCCATCTTTTTCTGCGCGAGCTTTTCGGATCCTCAACCCGGATACGTTTTCGACCGCATTTCTTTCCATTTACCGAGCCCAGCGTGGAAGTGGATATCCAGTGGGGAAAAGGCTGGCTGGAGATCCTGGGGGCCGGCAACGTGGATCCCCATGTGTTCGAGGAAGTCGGCTATGACGCGAGCGTGGTTCGTGGGCTGGCGTTCGGGCTTGGCGTGGAGCGTATCGCCATGCTTCGCCACGGCATCAACGATATACGGCATTTTTATGAGAATGATCTCCGTTTCCTGAGGCAATTCGCGTAACGCCGGACAACACCCGGCGTTGATCCCGGTCATACGAGAGCGGATAAGGTTGAGGTCTTATGAAAATTTCAACGAACTGGTTAAAGGATTTTGTGGAGCTCGCGCCGCCTCTTTCACGAATCGCGGATCGCCTGACGATGGCCGGGCTTGAGGTCAAGCAATGTGAGACCCTGAAGACCCCGAGCGATACTCTTTTCGAGATCGAGATCACCTCGAACCGGCCCGATTGGCTTTCTCATTGGGGTGTGGCGCGCGAGATCGCGGCGGTCGAGAACCTCTCCCTTAAGAATCCCGGGGTCGACCCCGAGACCGGCCGGATGCCGCCGCCGGGATGGGAGATCCGGATCAAAGATGCGGCAGGGTGTCCCTATTACACGGGGGTACTGATCGAAGGGATCACCGAAACCAAGACGCCGGAGTTTATTGTGAGCCGCCTTCTGGCGTGCGGGATCCGCAGCGTTCATTTGATCGTCGATATCACGAACTATGTGCTTCTCGAGGTCGGTCAGCCGCTTCACGCGTTCGACGCGGACCTGATCCGGAATAAGGAGATCGTCGTGCGCAGGCCCAAAGGGGGCGAAAAATTCACGGGGATCAATGGCGCCGAAATGACGCTGAAGTCGGAGGATCTTGTGATCGCGGACCGCGAACGCGCGATCGCGCTTGCCGGCGTGATGGGCGGTAAAGATTCCGAGATCACCGACAAAACACGCAATGTTTTTCTTGAGTCGGCTTTCTTCGATCCCGGCCGCGTGCGCAAGACTTCCCGGACGCATCTGCTTTCATCCGATGCTTCCTACCGTTTTGAACGGCGCGTGGATCCGGAAGCCGTGGATATCGGCCGGAGCCGGGCGCTGGCGCTCATCCAGAAATATGGCAAGCCGCGCCATATCAGCGCGGTGATCAAGGCGGGGGAGAAACCGCAGCTCGAGGTCAAGACGGTTCAGCTAAAAAGCAGTGATGTGAAACAGATCCTCGGCGTTGACATCAAGCCGAGTCAGATTGCTCTGATCCTGGGGCGGCTCGGACTCGAGGTGAAACAATGTTCGGGGAATACCCCGGATATGGCGCCTTCGAAGACCGAGCAGGGGATTTGGAGAGTCGGGATTCCGTCGTTTCGTCCGGATCTGACGCGGCCGGTGGATCTTGTGGAAGAAATCGCGCGCATCTATGGCTACGAAAATATCCCGGAGACTTTGCCGCCGCGGGAGCCGCTCACCGTCGGGGAATCGCCTCGCCTGGGTCTTGAAAATAAAGTGCGTAATTTTTTGAGCAACGCGGGGCTTTCAGAGACGGTGACCTTCAGTTTGGTTTCGGAGGACGGCCTCGATCCGGAAAAAGACCTCAAGCATGCCGTTCAGATCATCAACCCGCTTCAGCACGGCCTTCACTGGATGCGGCCGACCCTGGTGACCAGTCTCTTGAACGTGATCCAGAAGAATGTGAACGCGGCGAACGCGGATTCCGTCGCGATTTTTGAGATCGCGAATACCTATAGCGCGCCGGACGCTCATAAGCATCCGGTCGAAGAACGCATTTGCGCGATCGCGATGTATGGTAAAAAAGCAGAACAGACCTGGCTTGACGCGGCGCGTTCCGTGACATTTTATGATTTGAAAGGCGCCGTCGAGGCCGTGCTTAGGGCCGCGGGATGCTCCGAGTGGTGCGTCGCGAAGGCGGAAAAAAGTTATTTCTCCCCCGGAGTGGCCGAAGAACTTCGGCTTTGGCAGACGCCGGTCGCTCTTATGGGAGAAGTCTCGGCAGTGCTCCGGGAACAATGGGGCTTGAAGGAGCCTGTTTTTTACGCGGAGATCTCGCTTGAAAAACTTACGGAGCAGGCCCGGCGCGTCCGCACTTTCAAGGAATGGCCCAAGTATCCGGCGATCGAGCGGGATTTGTCGCTTGTGGTTAAGGAGTCCGTCAAGAGCGGGGATTTGACGGGGGAGATCCGCGGCTTGGGGCAAGGGCTGATCCGCGAAGTCATGCTTTTTGATCTTTTTCGCGGCAAGCGCGTTCCCGAGGGTTACAAGAATCTCGCATTCCGCATCGTCTATCAGTCTGCGGAGCGGACGCTTGTTTCCGGGGAGGCTCAGGAGATCCACGATCAGATCGCCCGGACGCTTGTTCAAAAGTACCAGGCTTCCTTTCAAACTTAATTCGAATAGCGGGAAACGGGGAACGTTGAACGATAGGCGTTGTCGTTCCCCGTTTATCGTGGTCCATTCCCCGAGGATTTTATGAGTCCTTCTGATGAACTGTTCCATCCCTTCGAGACGGAAGATTTGCTTCAGGCGCCGGCGGATGCGCCGCTCGCGGTACGGATGCGGCCCGCGTCGCTTGATGAGATCCTTGGACAAGAACATCTTCTGGGTCCCGGAAAACTCCTTCGCCGGACGCTGGCGTCGGACCGCCTGACGTCCCTAATGCTTTATGGGCCTCCCGGCACCGGGAAGACCACGCTTGCGCTTGTGATCGCGCGCATGACCGCCGCGCGTTATATCCAGATCAACGCCGTTCTGAGCAATGTCGCCGAAGTGCGCAAGATCCAAGACGAAGCGCGCAAACTCCTCCGCCATTCCCGCAGAAAGACCGTTCTTTTCATTGATGAAATCCACCGCTTTAACAAGGCGCAGCAGGATATCCTGATGCCGGATGTGGAAAGCGGCGTCATCATCCTGATCGGCGCGACGACGCAGAACCCCTCGTTTGCCATTCGCGGTCCGCTCCTTTCCCGTTCGATCGTTTGTGAATTGAAACCTCTCGAAGAATCGCATCTTGTCCGGATCATGCAGCGAGCGCTTGCGGATCCGTTGCGCGGTCTTGGGAACCTGAAGGTCGTGATCGAGCCCGCGGCGCTGGATCATATTGCGAAACAGGCTTCGGGAGACGCGCGCCGGGCCTTGAACGCCCTGGAAATGGGGTCGATGACGACGCCTCCGGACGAAAAAGGCGCTATTCATTTTACCGCGGCGATCGCCGAAGAATCGTGCCAGAAAAAAATCGTGCATTATGACTGGGACGAGGATTTTCATTATGACACCATCAGCGCCTTCATCAAAAGCCTGCGCGGATCGGAGGCCGATGCCGCGATCTATTGGCTGGCAAAGATGCTTTATGCGGGGGAGGATCCCCGTTTTATCGTGCGCCGGCTTGTCATCTTTGCGAGCGAGGATATTGGTAACGCGGACCCCCGCGCCCTGATCCTTGCGACGAGCGCCTTTACGGCCGTGGAATTTGTCGGCATGCCGGAGGCGCGCATCATTCTTGCCCAGGCCGTGAGTTACCTTGCGCTTGCGCCCAAGAATAACGCCAGCTACAGGGCTATTGAGCGCGCGACCGAAGACGTAAAAACCCAAAAGACCCAACAGGTTCCGCAGCATTTGCGTCCCGGCTTTCATAAAAAAATAGAAGGCAGCCAGGACGTCCCTGTTCACCTTCAATTTTCAAGCAAGAACAAGGAGCGAAGTTCTGCTTATCCCGGAGCAAAAGACCTCGGGCATGGCAAAGGTTATATCGGTCCGCATGGCCGCCCCGGCCAAAAGATCGACCAGGAATATCTTCCCCAAAAAGCCCAGTAGTACACGCCTTAGCGCAATTTCCGCGCTCTAATACCGTTCTCCATTTGATTTTTTAAGGGTTAACGGTATTGTACCGCATACCCCTAAATTCGAATGTCATGCGGTACTAAACACAATTCCAAAGCCAAGCATGAAACCTTTGTCTTATTTAAATTGTCGTATCAATATGTCACAGTTTATAGTTATAATGCTATATATTGATATATATAATGATAAAAAGAATATTTTAAAGTTTAATTACCTCTAAATATTGACAAAAAAATGTCTATAGTATATGTTTTTATTAGGAAGTATTAAAAGTAGTTATTTAAACTCGTTTAAAATTTAACGAAAGGAGAAATATATGACACATGGTCTCGATGG
>JAHFHJ010000064.1 GCA_023246985.1 Candidatus Omnitrophota bacterium
TGAAGATCGATCTTAAAACCCCCGAAGCGGCATTCGCGCTCAAGGTGATCCAATGCGCCTCGGAGCTAGCGCGTCTCATTCGTACCGAAGCCTCCGTCAAATCCATCCTCAAGCAGGACCATTCTCCCGTGACGCTCGCGGATATGGGAATTCAAGCGATCGCCGGAGGACTTCTGGAACATTATTTCCCCGAGGCGGCGCTGGTGGGTGAAGAGGATTCGGATCATCTCAGGTCCGCGGAGGGCGCCGAGGATCTGGAAAAGATCACCGGTTATGTCCGTGCCTTTCTGCCTCATGCAAGACCTGAAAGGATCTGCCGGTGGATCGATCGCGGAAAGGGGAAGCCCTTCGGATCCTTTTGGACGCTGGATCCGATCGACGGGACCCAAGGATTCCTGCGCGGAGGACAATACGCAACCGCCTTGGCGCTCATTCAGGATGGGAAGGTCGTGTTAGCGGCGCTGGGGTGTCCGGAGCTGGAGCTTCCGGAGCACGCGGCGCTGGGGCGGGGGGTTGGAATCCTTGCGGCGCGCGGCCGCGGATGCTGGGGCGCTTCTCTCGGGCATTTGAAAGATCCCAAACGGTGGGTGCGTCTCGAAGTTTCAAAATGCAGCGATGTTTCTCAAGCCCGCGTTCTGGACTCTTTTGACCCGGAGTATAAGCATGACGAGAAAAATCAGCGCGTCCGGGAGATCCTGGGAATTCAGTCCGGACCGATCGTGCTCGACAGTCTGGCGAAACAGGCCGTGCTCGCTTCGGGAGGCGCCGAGATCTTTTTCAGAACGGTTCCGCGCAAGGAGCCGGGACATCGTGAAAAGATATGGGATGTCGCGGCCGGGGCCTTGGCCGTTGAAGAAGCGGGCGGTTGTGTGACGGACTTGGAAGGACGGGAACTTGATTTTAACGCCGGGGTAACGCTTGCGCGGAATCCCGGACTGGTGGCCACCAACGGTTTCTTACATCCCCCCGTTCTTGAGGCGCTTCAGCGGGCGGCGCGGCCGCGACGCTCGCCGCTTTAACCCCTTAGTCCCAATACCTATCGATTTTCGCGAAGCGGAAATCGGGGCAACCCCAACTACCCTTTATGTAAAAAAATTCAAAGTTGGGGGTAGCATTTGAAATCTCAAATTTGAAATCGTTGCGGTGGCGTACCCCGTTTTTGAAGTTCCCTGGTATTTTCCGGAAGGGTCATGTATACTCCCCCCGGCTTTTTCAACAAAAATCCAACGGGAAAAAAATATGCCGTTTCATTTCAACTTTTTTAAAAAACAACGGGCCGAATTCAAGAATCCCATTCATTCCGTTTACCAGCCGATCGTGGATATCGCGACGGGGGACATCATCGGATATGAAGCGCTTGCCCGCAGCGATAAGGAGATGCCCGCGGAAATGTTCCGCCGGTCCTACGAACAGGGAACCGTGATCCCGCTCGATTTTCATTGTCTAGAATCTTCCATCAAGGTCCTTCCGGAACTCCAGCCGGACCAGTGCCTTTTTCTCAATATCGAGCCGCTGACGCTCGAGCAGGCTTTTTCGAAAGGGAAAGAGGGCGAGGAGTTCCTGAAGGGATTGAAGGCCTATACGCACAAGATCGTTTTTGAGCTGACCGAGGGCGTGAAGAAGTCCGATTTTTCGTTCATCCAGCGCGGCGTGGAATTCATCCGGGTTTTTGGTTACCGGTTCGCCCTGGATGATATTGACGATGTCAGCACCAAGACTTCCCAGCTCGCCTCGCTCAGGCCGGATTTTCTGAAAATCGATCTGCAGCTCGTTCAGGGAATCGCGGGGAATTATCTGAACCAGCAGATCATCCGTGAGATGGTGCATCTGGGCCGCATGAACGGGGCCGAGATGATCGCCGAGGGCGTCGAACGCTCCTCCGATCTTGATTTTATCCGCAACATGGGAATCCGCTACGGCCAGGGATTCTTTTTCGCCAAGCCCGCCAAGGAATTGATCTTTGCTCTCCAGCTTCCGAAAGAATAGAAGAAGGCAAGCGGCCTGAGACGATAGACTTGAGACGATAGACTTGAGACGATAGACTCAAGCCCCGATCTCCCGGGCGGTGCCTCTGGTTTTTAAAAAGGGGAGATGGCTCTCAGCTCAAGAGGTTCATCGCTTGAGCGAAATCTTCGGCGTGGCGGTCCACCCACAGCTGTGCCGCTTCCTCCTCCGAGAGTTGTCGTCCTCTGAGGAGTGACAGCTTTTCGCAGAACTCGCGGATCCTGAGAATCTCTTCGGCGAGTTTGGCGCGGAACGCGCTTATGGAATTCTCGAAGCAGACGCCGGTCTTAAATAGTCCCGTAGGAGCGTCTTTTTCGGAGTGCGCGACATGGCCTTTTATTTTGAAGAGCTGTTTTTCGACGGGGATGGAGAGCTCGAGATGCGTACCCTTAGGGATCGATTCGGGCCAGAAGAACGTCAACCCGCCCTGCGACAGATCTTCGGCGCGTGAATTCACGGAGGTTTTGTTTTCGACCCGGGTGAGTTGGATCGGGATCTTGATCGGATGCCTGAAAAATTTCCGTTGCTCATTTTCCATGTTCCAAATTATAACCCATAAATTCATTTTTTCCATAGAAAGGCTTCTTTTTTGTATAATGCGCGCTGTTGACTCAATTTTCTTGAAACGCATGAAAATATTCGACTAATCAAAAGAGAGCAATAACGATCAATTTATGGCGCTCACCCAGACTCAAAAAAGGGCGGTTCAAGCGGTTGATAAAAATATGCTTGTGTCCGCCGGAGCCGGGACCGGCAAGACCCGGGTTCTGGTTGAGAGGATCCTTCATCTTCTCAAAAGTCAAAGGGCTGCGGTCACGGAGCTTCTCGTATTGACCTTCACGGAAAAGGCGGCGAATGAGATCAAGACCCGGCTTTCCAACAGCTTTCGCGAGCTGGGTCTTGAACGGCCTCGGCAGGACCTTGAAAAAGCCGCGATTTCCACCTTCCATAGCTTTGCATCGCGCCTTTTGAAAGAGCATCCGATCGAAGCAGGCGTCGATCCGGATTTCCGCGTGATTGAGACGGAACAGTCCGGGCTTCTCAAAGAAGAAGCGATGAACGAGACGTTTGCCAAGCTCTACGAAGACAAAAACGAGGCGTTTGAAATCCTGACGGTTTATGGCGAAGAGGCCGTGCGCGCCGGCATTTTCAAGGTCTTCCATGCGGCGCGGCATGAGGGGAAAAGTCTCCGGGATTTTTTTGACGAGAGTCGGATCCGGGAACAAGCGGCCTGCGAAAAAAAGGAAGAGGCCTTGCCGCGCGAGGCCGAGGCGCTGAGGGCGAGGCTCGAAGCGATTGACGCCGAGGGCTGGGAGCGATTCCTCGGCCACCAGCCATGGAACTGGAAGACCTTCCGGAATTTCAAAGTGTGGAGCCGGCTTTACAAAGGAAAACGCAAGGCGGGGTGGAAAGAGTGGCGCGCTCTTTTGGAGGATCTTGCGGCGCTTCGGATCGTTCCCCTTGCGGCTCCCCGGAAAGAAAAATTCGAGCAAGCAGCGCTCGTCTTTGAAACAATTTATAGCGCTCTGAAGAAAGAAAAAGGTTTTCTGGATTTTGATGATCTTCAAATGAAGGCCGTGGGGCTTTTTCGGGGGCAGCCACCGGCGCTTCAAAAACTTCGGGAGCGGTACCAGCGGACATTTAAATTCATCCTGGTCGATGAATTCCAGGATACGAACTTTCTTCAGATGGAATTCGTCGAACTGCTTTCCTCCGGGAAGAACCTTTTCATGGTGGGGGATTACAAACAGTCGATCTACGGGTTTCGCGGCGCGGCCCCGGAGATCTTTCTTGAAAAAGACAGGCTTTACGGTCGAGGATCGGAAGGAGAACGAATCCTTCTGACGGAGAGTTTCCGCAGCGTCCCTCCGGTGATTGATTTCGTGAATCAGTTTTTCCAAACGCTTTGGGCGGAAGATGCTTTTCCTTTTGAGCCGTTGGTCGCGGGCGCCCCACAGACGCCGGGCGTCCGTCACAGACCCCCGGTCCCCCTGCCGGTTCATTGCGCCAAAGATGAAATGGGGGCCGTCTTGGTGACCGTTGATGAAAAGGAAATAAAAACCAAGGCGGCGTCTACGGAGCCGCCGGAAGAGACGGCGGTCGAGGTGCTTGTGACCGGGCTGAAAGAAGGGGAGGACATGCGTTACGCTCGTTTACGCGAGGCCCGGGGGATCGCGGCGCGGATCCGGGAGCTCCACGAAAAAGAAAATATCCCCTACGGCGATATCGCGGTTCTTTTTCAGGCCATGACCTTGAGCGGGATCTTCGAAGACGCGTTCAAATCGGCGGGAGTGCCTTATTTGATCGTCGCGGGCCGCGGATTTTATGAACAGCCCGAGATCCAGGATATGATGAGCTGTCTCGCGCACCTGGAGCGCCCCTGGGCGGATATCCCCCTCGCCGCGACGCTCCGATCGCCGCTTTTTCATATCACGGACGACACGCTTTTCTGGTTATCCCGGCATGCTAAAAAAGAAAATGAGGAAGCGCCGCTGGAGCGCGCCTTGAAAGATCTGGAACGCCTTCAGGAGATTCTTCCCGAACAACGAAGGAAACTGGAAAGTTTTTTGAAGCGCGCGCAGGGATGGATCGAAATGAAGGATCGCGTCCCGCTTTCGGAGTTGATCGACAAGATTCTCGCGGATACGGGTTATGAGCTTTCGGTGTTGATGGACCCGAAAGGCGCGCGGCGTTACGCGAATCTTAAAAAACTCATTGCCATGGTACGGGAATACGAAACCTTCGAGCGGATGCCCGTCGCGGCTTTTTTGAATATTCTCAAGCGTCTCAAGGCGCAGGAAGTTCGCGAGTCCGAAGCTTCGATGACGCTTGAGACGGGCGCGGAAGCGGTGCGCATGATGAGCGTGCACGCGGCCAAAGGGCTCGAATTCCCGGTCGTGTTCGTGGCGGATATGGGACATCGGGCATCACGCTCCGATTCGAAGACGGTGATCGCGCACGCGGCGGCGGGTTTCGCCATGCAGGTGCCCGAGGAGGAGTCCCGGGAAATGCAGGAGCCTTATTTTTTCCGGCGGGTGGATCTTCAGATCGCGAAGCGCGAGGAGGAAGAACGGAAGCGTCTTTTTTACGTGGCGGTGACGCGCGCGAAGTCGCGGCTTTTCTTAAGCGGGGTTCATAAGAAAAAGAAAAAAACAAAAGAGACTTTCCGTGAAATGACTTCCTGGATGGATTGGGTCATGGCGATCTGCGAGGGGACGCCGGTCCTTGCCCGGGATTCTCTCAAAGGGGTGACGCGGACCGCCCCCATTTCCGCGAGGCGGGAATGGATAGGTATGGGGACGGTTAAAATGGTTCTCGACCCGTGTTTTTGGGCAGGACCCCGCGGCGAAGTCACGGACGATTTTCACGACCAGGTAGAGCATCTCATCAAAAATAGAGAATATCCTACGGCGGTTGAAACGAAGCCCGCGTCCCGAGTCCCGCCCGCCCGCCGGCAGTCGGGAGGAAGTTCCGCGGTATCCCGGATGATCGACCTGCCCGTTTCAGCGTATGTTCTTTTCCAGAGAAGTCCGGAGGAATTCTGGCGCGCCTATCAGATTGGATGGACGGTGGGGGAGAACGAATGGGCCGGAGAAGACGCCGTTTTTAGCGAAGACGAATTCCAAGCCTCCGATTTCGGTACGGCGATGCACGAATTTTTCGAGCACCTCGACTTTGCGCGGGCTGAGCCGGGGATACGGCCGGAAGCGTTGGAACGGATCTTCGGCCGGTGGGGGGAAGCAGCCGTGCATCATGCTCGCAGGATCCTCTCGGATTTTCTGAGGCAGCCTGTTTTTCAACAACTGCGAAAAGCCCGACAGGTCAAGCGCGAGATCGACTTTGTGCTGAACGAACGACGCGGGCTTATTCACGGAAAGGCCGATGTTTTGTTTGAAGACGAACGGGGCGCGTGGCATATCCTCGATTACAAGACCGCCGCCGGCGATGAAGAGACCGCGCGCCAAAGCGCCTACGATCTTCAGCTGGAGATCTACGCTCTCGCGGCCGCGCGGATCCTGAAACTTCCGGTCCGTTCCGCGATCATTTATTATCTTAAGAACCAGAAAGCCGTAACGCTTCCGTTTCCTGCGGAAAAATCCGGGGCTTTTTTTGACGGTCTTGAGAAAAAAATCCGTAATCTGCAGCAGAAGATCCTCGATTATTCGAACGAACGATTCACCCCCAGCAGTCCCCGGTGTTAAATTTTCCGCCGGAAGACGGATGCGTCCCGCCGCGTTTAACGCAAGCGGACGCGAAGTCAAACGCCGGGTTTTGCCGCGATCGGGGTCTATGAAAAAATTGATCCTTTACGATCTTGACGGAACGCTGGCCGATACGCGCCGGGATATCATTCAGGGAGTGCGGCACGCGCTCGCGACGCTTCACGGGCCGGAACTGACGGATGAGGAGATCAAAGATTGCGTGGGGACCGGGCTTCACGCGCTGATCCGACGGACATTCCGCACCGAAGATGAAAAACTCATCGACCGGGGCGCCCGGCTTTACCGGGAATACTACAAACGGCATATGCTCGATCATACTCATCTTTATGACGGCGCGCGCGAATTTCTGGAGCATTTCAAGGACCGCAAACAGGCCGTCATTACGAATAAACCCAACCCGTTTTCTTCTCAGATCCTTGAGGCGCTCGGTGTGGCGCATTATTTTATAGCGATCCTGGCCGGAGATAACGGCCTTCCGTTCAAACCGGATCCGGCGGCGATCCGTCATTTGATCGAGGAAACCGGCGTCAACGACGGGGAAGCGATCCTGGTGGGGGACAGCGCCATCGATATTCAGGCTGCGAGGAATGCCGGCGTGGAGGCGGCGACGCTTTCGCACGGTTTCGCGAGCGAGTCCGCCCTGCGCGAGGCAAAACCGGATTATCTTGCACGCGATTTTCCGGAGCTTTTGGCGCTTGCAAAACAAAAAGGATGGTAAACTTTTATGAAAGAAGATAGTGTACCCGCCATGACCGAATCCATTTTGCAGCGGCTCCCGGGAACGATCGCGGAAGGAGACCTCGTGCTCCTTTGGTTCGAGGACGAGCGCACGTATATGATCGAAGTGGCGCGCGGCCGGCGCGCGTCCATTCACTGCGGCAAACCTTTGAATGTCGAAGACTGGATCGGCCAGCCGTTCGGTAAAAAGATTATTTGCGAACACGGCTTTTGTTATCTCCTCAAGCCCACGATGGAAGATCTGATGATGAAGGCTTCGCGCGAAAGCGGCATCATTTATCCCAAAGACGCGGCGCTTCTTATCATGAAGGCCGGAATTCATAACGGGTCCAAGGTCCTGGAGATCGGTACGGGCTCCGGGTCGCTGACGATGGCGCTCGCGCAGGCCGTCGCGCCCGGCGGCCATGTTTTTTCTTATGACCGCCGCGAGGACCTTCCGAAGAATGCTTATAAAAATGTTGCGCGCGCCGGGCTCGGCAGTTATGTCACATTCCGTCAGCGGCAGGCGACGGAGCCTTTCACCGAAAGCGGATTTGACGCGGTCATTCTGGATATTCCCCAGCCATGGGAAGAAGTGACGGCGGTGAAGGCGGCTCTCAAAGGCGGCGGCCGGCTCGTGAGCCTGAATCCGACTTTCAATCAAATCGAGAAAATGGCGGAAACCCTCCGCGAGCAGGGTTTCATCCTGGTGGAAGCCCGGGAATTGTTGGAACGCGAGATCCTCGCGCGGGGCGGAAAGACGCGGCCCGTCCAGAGAATGATCGGGCACACGGAATTCATGCTCTTTGCCGTTTGTCCCGCCCCGTCCGAAGACGCATTTTAGTCCTGTTTGAATGCCGTGCGAGCGCCTGTTTTATCGTGTTACCGATTTTTTAAAAGTGAACCATTTATGATTTAAAAGTGAACACCTGAAGGGCTGTATTCTTTGCCTCCCACAAGGAGGGCAAGGATATGGCTCAGATACATAAACGATTCACAG
>JAHFHJ010000065.1:0-4157 GCA_023246985.1 Candidatus Omnitrophota bacterium
TACCGCCGGTATTCAGGTGGTTGGTAAGATGCAGGATCTTCAAAAACTTATGTTCCTCCGTACCCCAATACCGTTCTCCATTTGATTCTATCCCGACTTTAATTTTCCCTTCATGAACGGTAGTCGGGATTGCCCCATCCCGCCTCCGGCGGGATGATAAGGATTGGGACTACCCCCAACTTTGAATTTTTTTACATAAATGGTAGTTGGGGTTGCCCCAATTTCAACTTCGTTAAAATTGATAGGTATTGGGACTACCCCCAACTTTGAATTTTTTTACATAAATGGTAGTTGGGGTTGCCCCATCCCGCCCCATTGGCGGGATGATAAGGATTGGGACTAAGGGTTCACGATATCGTACCGCATCCCCATTCATGCGAATGTCATGCGGCACTAACTTAGGAGAAAAATTCTATGTCCACGATCAATATTCAAAAATGGGAAGTGGAAAACCCGGGTTTTTGGGAATCCGAAGGTAAGCGCACAGCCTTTCGCAATCTTTGGATCTCGATTCCGGCCCTGCTGCAGTCTTTTTCGATCTGGATCATGTGGGGGATGATCATTGTTCAGATGAAGAAATTGGGTTTTACGCTCGGCCTGCCGCATCAAACACCGGAGGACTTAAAGATTTTCAATGAGTTATTATGGACATTGCCGGCGATTGCAGGACTCTCAGGCGCGACATTGCGGATCCCGAATTCATTTTTAATTGCTATTGGCGGCGGACGGAACGTGATCTTTTTCTCGACAGTGCTTTTGATGCTGCCTGCGGTCGGTGCGGGTCTCGCGCTTCAAAACATCCATACTGCTTATCAGGTTTTTGCAATCTTGGCCGTCTTATCGGGGTTTGGAGGCGGGAATTTTGCTTCCTCAATGTCCAATCTCTCTTTCTTTTTTCCTAAGCGCATGCAGGGAACTGCGCTGGGGTTAAATGCGGGTCTCGGCAATCTCGGCGTCAGCGTCATGCAATACATTATTCCGGCGGTGATCACGGCGGGATTCTTTGGGAGCCTCGCGGGAGCCGGTCTTCCATTGACCGAAGTGGATGGGGCGAAAGCTGTAGGGACGCTTGTTTTCATCCAGAACGCGGGGTGGGTCTGGGTTCCGTTCTTGCTCCTCTCGGCTTTTGCGGCATTTTTCGGAATGAACAATCTGAAGACCGCCACTCCGGATCTGGGCGACTTCACTTCGGAGTTCCTGAAAATCGGACTCTTGGTGTTCTACGGGCTTGTCGCCGCGATTGTGGGCGCGTACTTGCTTACGGTTCTGAAGCTGAACATGTGGGGGGTCCTGCCGGCCACGATCATTCTGACGCTTTTTTTGATGAAAACGCTCTCCCCCCGACAGATCAAAGGCAATTTGGAAGGACAATTTTCTATCTTCCGAAACAAACACAATTGGATCATGACCGTTCTTTATGTGATGACCTTCGGCTCGTTCATCGGCTACTCGGCGTCGTTTCCGAAGCTCATCCAGGACGTGTTTGGGTATCTTCCTGACGGAAGGGTTAATCCGCATGCCCCCAACCCTATGCAGTGGGCATTCCTGGGGCCGATGGTCGGAGCTTTTATCCGGCCTATCGGCGGCTGGTTTTCCGATAAGATCAAAAGCGGATCGAAAGTGACGACATGGAGCACGGTGGCCCAGATCGTGGCCGCTCTTGGCGTAGCCTATTTTGTCATCAAAGCCAAGGCAAGCCTCGCGCCCGAGACCTACTGGGGGCCGTTTTTTACTCTGTTCATGATCTTGTTCATCGCTACCGGCGTCGGGAATGGTTCGACCTTTCGCAGTATTCCCTATATTTTTTCAAAAGAACAGGCGGGGCCGGTTCTCGGATGGACCTCGGCGGTCGCCGCTTACGGCGCATTCATTATTCCCATCGTTTTCGGTCAGCAGATCAAGGCCGGGCATGCGGAGTATGCGCTGTATGGGTTTACTATTTATTACATCATTTGTTTATTCTTGAATTGGTATTATTATGACCGCAGGACTTCCGGGGTTAAGTGCTGAGGCGGTGTTACGCCAAAATTTTAAAAAAAGCTTTGACGGTGTATTGAAATTTTTTAGTCGGGCAAAATCCCCGTCTTCGGACGGGAACGGTATCGATCTCCGATTTTAGAGGCCTACGGCGCGGGCTAGGGGCTCTAAAACGATGGGGTGGTGGTGGAAACGCCGCCGCCTTTCGATCCTCGTCTTGAGCGGGGTGAATTAAGAAGGAGAGAAGACATTGGGAGAAGCAAGGCTTGTCGACGCTTTTGGGCGGCGGCATCACTATCTAAGAATATCACTCACCGACCTCTGTAATTTCCAGTGCGTTTATTGCACGCCGGCAGAGGGTTACCCCACCATGCCTCCGTCTCAGTTTTTAACGAAGCAGGAGATCCTGCGTTTTGTGAAGGTCATCGGCCGTTTAGGGGTCCATAAGGTCCGCCTGACCGGAGGAGAGCCCCTTTTGAGAAAAGATATTCTGGATATTGTCAGCGCTCTCAAATCCATAGAATCGGTTAAAGATTTATCGCTGACGACCAACGGCAGCCGCCTCAAAGAGTACCTTCGCCCGCTGAAAGAAGCGGGACTGGACCGGCTTAATATCAGTCTGGATAGTTTGGATGCACTCCGTTTTAAGGCCATCACATTGACGGACGCCTACGAGGAAGTGATGGCTTCTGTCCTTGCCGCGCTGGAACATGGATTCCCGGTCAAATTGAACATGGTGGCGCTTCAAGGGCTGACCCGGAAAGAGATCGTACAATTTACAAGACTGGCGGTGGAATATCCCCTGGAAGTTCGTTTTCTGGAATTCATGCCGCTGTGCGGAACGGGATGGCAGGAGGATCTTGTACTGCCGATCCAGGAGGTCCGTAAGATTATATTGGGAGATTTCGATCTCGATGATGAAGAGCCGCGGCTCGATCATGTGGCTCAAACGTTCCGGATCCGCGGAGGGAAAGGCAAGGTGGGGTTTATCGGGTCTCTTACGGAGCCCTTTTGCGGTCAATGTTCGAGGCTGCGACTTACCGCCGACGGAAGGATAAGGCCGTGTCTGTTTTCGGATCAAGAGGTTCCCGTGAGAGAACTTTTAAGGCGGAATGCCTCTGAGGAGGAGATCGTTGCCGCAATCCGGCAGGCGCTTTTTAAAAAGCCCGCAGGGAATCCCTTTTGCGAGAAGCCGTTTGAATACAGCGAAGGCCAATCTTCGGAGTTTGAATGCGAAACCCTCGCCGTGATGCGTCTCGGCGGTTAGTACCGCATGACATTCGAATGGATGGGTTGCGGTACCCTACAACGGTATTGGGAGGCATGATGAAATCGGTAACGAACAAGATAGAGACCTTGAGGAAAGCGGCGGCATCCGCTTGCGTAGGGGCGACGCCCCGATCGATCGAGCGGTTGGTCCGAAATGATCTTCCTAAAAAAGATGTTCTTGCGGTGGCCCGGACTGCGGGAATCATGGCGGCCAAGAAAACATCCGACCTGATCCCTTATTGCCACCCGCTTTCGATCGATGCGGTCCGGATCGAATTCGACGTCCAGGCGGACAGGATCCTCATCACGGCGGAGGTGGAAGCGATCGGAAAAACCGGGGTGGAAATGGAGGCGCTTGTCGCGGCTTCGGTCGCGGCGTTGACCGTCTATGACATGCTGAAGCCCGTTGAAAAATCCCTTGAGATCACCTCGACAAAACTTTTGTCCAAGACCGGCGGCAAGAGCGATTTTGTGGAAAAGATCCCGGAGGGCTTCGCCGCGGCCGTTATTGTTACTTCGGATGGAACGGCCCAAGGCACGCGTCAGGATAAGTCCGGGAGGATCATCGAGGCAAGGTTGCAAGCCCTTGGGATAACACCCAGTTATACGGTGCTGCCGGATGAAAAGGAACTCATTAAGGAAAAGCTGGAGGAGTTGTGCCGGAAGGGGACGCCTTTAATTCTGACAACGGGGGGGACGGGCCTCGGCCCCAGGGACGTGACGGTGGAAGCCGCGCGGGAAGTCATTGAGCGTGAGATCCCCGGCATCATGGAAGCGGCGAGGAATTTCGGGCAGCGGCGCACCCCTTACTCTATGTTGTCGCGAGGATTGGCCGGTCAAAAGGGAAAAACATTAATTGTCAATCTTCCCGGATCATCCCGGGGCGTCGAGGAATCACTCGCCGCTATTTT
>JAHFHJ010000065.1:4257-7902 GCA_023246985.1 Candidatus Omnitrophota bacterium
GGCAGCGGCGCACCCCTTACTCTATGTTGTCGCGAGGATTGGCCGGTCAAAAGGGAAAAACATTAATTGTCAATCTTCCCGGATCATCCCGGGGCGTCGAGGAATCACTCGCCGCTATTTTTCCCGCGATCTTACATGCCTATAAAATGATGAAAGGCCTGGGCCATTCATGAGATTGATGCTGATACCGCTTTGCGGCCTATTTTTCCTGATCGCCACTCTCTACTCCATGGCGGGATTCGGAGGCGGGTCCTCGTATCTCGCCGTCTTGGTGCTCGCGGGTTTTCCGTACCAAAGTATTGCGCCGGTGGCGCTTGCCTGCAATTTGATCGTGAGCGGTACGGGTTTCGTTAACTTTTATCGGGCCGGTTATTTGAAATGGAAAAATGTTCTTCCGTTCGCGGTGCTATCGGTACCGATGGCTTATTGGGGAGGGAGTCTGCCTATTTCCAAAGGACTTTTTTCGTTGCTTCTAGGTCTTTCGCTTATAGTCGTGGCATTCCGGATGCTGTTTGTGCCCCGGCCTTTTGAAGGCAGGCAAAGCACTCCTGAATCCCAAGTTTGGAAAATAGGATTGCCTGTGGGAGGGGTGATCGGCTTCCTTTCGGGGCTTGTGGGTATCGGAGGAGGAATTTTCTTAAGTCCTGTCCTTTTGCTTTTGGGATGGGCCAATGCGAAAGAGGCCGCGGCGGCGGCAAGTATTTTTATTTTTTTGAATTCTGCGGCGGGTTTGCTGGGGCATGCCGGGAAAGCGGCTGTGGATCTCAACAGGCTATGGCCGCTAGCGCTTGCGGTTTTTTGGGGGGGACACATAGGCTCTCGGATGGGTTCCGCCCATTTACCGAAAAAAGTCCTGGAGCGGATCCTCGCGGTGCTTGTCCTGTGCGCTTCGTATAAGCTTTTAAGGGGGTAGTCAAGATGATCTCGGTTGAAAAGGCCAGGCGTTTGATCCGACGGAATCTCCCTTCCTTGGGAATAGAAGCGAGGCAGTTGGACGATTGCTTGGGGTTCGTGCTTGCGGAAGATATTCTTGCGCCGATTTCGCTCCCTCTTTTCAGCAACGCCGCAATGGATGGTTATGTGTTTAGAACAAGAGATATTCAAAAGGCAGCGAAGGAAAACCCCGTTCTTTTAAAAATTAAAGGAACCATCAAGGCCGGGGATCAAGGCGCCAGGTCCTTGAGGCCTTTCGAAGCTTATCGGATCATGACGGGCGCTCCGATCCCGTCCCAGGGAGGAGCTGTTCTGCCGAAAGAGGAGGCCCATGTCAAAGCGAATTTTCTTTTGACGGAAGGACCTGTCAGCCGCAAGCATATTCATTTTGCGGGAGAGGAAATAAAGAAAGGAACCCGTGTTCTAAAAAAAGGACATCCTGTCTCTCCCGCCACGGTGGGGTTATTGGCCGCCTTGGGCATCGATAAGGTCTGGGTTTTCCGCCAACCTCGCATCGGGCTTATTGCCACAGGCAGTGAATTGGTTCAGCCCGGGAACGCGTTGCTCCGGGGAACTATTTACGATAGTAATGCCGGGATGCTCGGGGCGGCCCTTCAGAACATGGGGATCCGCCGGGTTCGAATGAAAACCGTGAGCGATCGCCGGGCCGTCTTGACTAAAACTCTTCGGCGGGCGCTCCGAGAAAGCGATACCGTCATCATTGCCGGCGGGGTGTCGGTCGGAGAATACGATCTCGTCAAAGATATTTTGAACGATTTAAATGTTCGGACGATATTTTGGCAAGTAAGTCAAAAACCCGGCAAGCCCCTTTTTTTCGGGAAGGCCGGAGGTAAGCTGGTTTTCGGCCTGCCGGGGAATCCGGCGGCCGCGTTCATTTGTTTCTATGAATATATTTTCCCCGCCCTTCATTCCATGATGGGTTTCAGTAAACCCGGTCTTCGCAGGGAGCTTTTGGCGATCGCAACTGACATTAAGGCGGATGAACGCAGAACCCTCTTTCTCAAGGGTCGTTTAAGGAAGGGGCTAAAAAGAAAAGAGGTGATGCCGTTGGGACATCAAGGGTCTCATATGATCTCTTCTTTGTGTCAAGCCGACTGCCTGATCGTGGTTCCGGCCTGGAAACGGGTCATCCGAAAAAACGAAAAACTCGCGGTGCATTTCCTGCCTTAACAATCCCTATGGAAAAAAAGCGATCGAAGGAAAGCATTTTTCAGGGCATCGTACTTGCCGGAGGGAAAAGCAGTCGGTTTGGGGATGATAAAGCTTTGGCGCGGATTGACGGTCGCGCCCTGATCGAAATAGCGGTCGATCTTCTTGACGCGCTTGGTCTCAACCCGGTCATCATTGCCAATAGCGAACGGGATTATTCATTCTTAAATCGTCCCATTCATTTTGACCGGATTCCGGAGCAAGGCCCTCTGGGCGGTCTTTATACCGCAGCCTGTCTTTTTGGAAGCCGGTCTCTTGTAATCCTAAGCTGTGATATGCCGTCCGTGGATCCCGACGCTCTCAAGCTTTTGCTGAAGGCTCACGATTCGTCAAAAAAAATTACCCTCTTCTCCATCGACGGTCAGGCACAGCCCTTTCCCGGGATTTACGAAGCAGACATAGCAGAGCTGTTACTGGATAAAATTCGCGGAGGCCGTCTATCCATGCGCCGATTTGTTCATGTTGGAGTGTCTTGCACGATGCTTCCCGTCGCTTCGGATAAACATATTTTTGCGAACATTAACCGAAAGGAAGATATTTTAAAACTGGGGGGATCCTTTTAAAGGCTTTGATGGACAAGCCCATCAAGAAAATAACGATGGATCCTGAAAATGTCCGCTCTTGGGGGTCGAATATCTTTTATTTTGTTCTACAATAATCAGTCGCATAAATAGCGCCTTTTCAAACCGGACAAAACGGACAGTATTTCATCTTTTCTCACGTGAGGGACATGACCGACCAGTGGGAAAATGGTCTATGAGGGCATCTCTCGTCAGCGGATATTTGACACACATAATAGGTAACGGTATGATGTGTCCACAGTCGTGTTAGTACCGCATGACATTCGAATTTAGGGGTATGCGGTACAATACCGTTAACCCCAAAAATCAAATGGAGAACGGTATTAGAGAGGACGTCATACAAGGACGTGAGTGCGTCACTTTTCATGTCGACCTTTACCCGACTATGGTGTCGAGTGTTTAGAAACAGAAATGGATGATTTTAGGACAAAAAGGGCTATAGAACCGAAGTGCGAAAAAAACTCAGAAACTGTAACTTCTTTGACAGCAGTAGGTTTTGAAAATTTTGGCGCGGTAGCAAAGTGGTAATGCATCGGTCTGCAAAACCGATATCGGCGGTTCAATTCCGCCCCGCGCCTCCATCCTTCACCCGCCGCGCAGTACGATCATCCGCAGTAAAATTTAAAATGCCCGAGTGGCGGAATCGGCAGACGCACCGGACTTAAAATCCGTTGGGGAGTTAAATCCCTGTGGGAGTTCGAATCTCCCCTCGGGCAGCCAAACGATTCACTTTTCAGCATATCAGTTTCCGCCAAAATATTTGGCGGATCCCCCCATGCTGTGTGGCGGCACTAAACTTCCTATAATTTTTTAGGGGTTGTTCCGTGCGGACAATTCTGGCCACGGGCATTTTTTCATCACCCTCAAAATAAAAAAATCAAATAAAACTTATTTCGCTGGA
>JAHFHJ010000066.1 GCA_023246985.1 Candidatus Omnitrophota bacterium
TTCGCTCTTATGAGCCCGATCGGGATAGATCGCGTATTTTTCGCGGTAGGGGAGCGGCGTCACATTGAGCATCACGGAATTCCCGCCGGCCAGGAGCCCTTTGCGCCGGGCTTCTTGACTGAGCGTTTCGAAAGCCGTGGTGATCAACACCCGGGCTTCCGTCGGTTCCGCAAGCCTCGCCCCCGCGAGGACCTTGAGCATCTCGCTTTCGGTGACGGGTGGGACGTCCGAAAGAGGCGTTCCGGGGCTCGGAAGAAAAGGACCGAAGCTGTACATGTCCGCGTGAAGCTCCCGAGTCAGGTCAATATCGTTCACGATGTCTTCGAGGGTCTGCCCCGGCAATCCGACCAGCCCGCCGGTGATGATCAAATACCCCATCTCATAAGCCTTACGGAGGTGTTCCAGGCGCGTCGCAAGCGCCCGCCCCGGACGCAGTTTCGCGTAAAGTTCCGGATTGGAAGTTTCAAAGCGCATTAAAAGTCCTCGGGCGCCGGCTTCATAAAGTCTCTTCAAATTTTCGATCCCGATCTCTCCAAAACTGATGAAGATAAGCGCCGGAAACTCCTTTCGGATCGTCCGAAGGATCTCCTCCAATGCCTCGACGGAATAGCCCGGATCTTCCCCGCTTTGAAGCACCAGCGCCTTAAAGCCGTACTTTTCAACGGCCTCCCCGGCCGCGTCGAGCACTTCCCGTTGGGTCATCCGGTACCGCGGCAAATTTTTATGAGGAAGCGAGAGACCGCAATAATGGCAGTTTTGTTTGCAGAAATTCGAGATCTCAAGGATCCCGTGCACGCAGCAGGCATTCTTTAAATATTTTTGGCGGAGGAAATTCGCGGTTTTGAAAAGAAAATCGAGGCGCGCCGGATCATCGGTATCGAGAAGTCCGATCAGTTCTTTTTTCCCCGGGGGCTTGCCTTCCAGGGCCCTGTCCAGAATACGCGCGGTCTCTAAATCGATCCCTTTCGTCCCGAGATCCATCCGGGAAAGGCGAAGGTCCACTTCCCGAAGCTCAAAAAAAGTCTCTTTCCAGACGTGCAGGATTTCTTCGGCGTCGCGGGCTTCGAGTTTCTCGATCGCGTATCCGCCCTGGGCGTAGACATAATCCCCGACCGCAAGCCCGTCCATTTCATGATGGACCTTGCGCTCTTCTCCGAAGTAATCGACGCGGAGGGTCTTCTCCCGGATCTCTTTCACCTTTCCGGGAATGGCGTAGCACATGGCGGTTAATCGGCGTCGAAGGACACGAGCCGGAGTTCGCGGGTCGGACTTTTTTCGATCTCAAGCGCCGCGCCTTCAAGCGGCGTGCCCCGGCTGTGGGCCTCAAAAAAATAGCGGAGGATCTCTTCGTTGATCTCCGTAAAGGTTCCCATCCGGAGAGAGACCTGGGTGACCCGCTTCGCCCGGTTTTCGGCCGCGCGCTTCAGGATGTCCCGGTGAAGGTCTTGGATCACGCGCATTTCGTGCATATCACTTAGACTCCTTAAAGTTTTTTCCGATCGCTTCCGCGATCCGGTCCGCGGAATCTTTTACTTCCCTCGAAAGCTCTTCACCGAACGCGACGGTTTTGGGCTGGATGCCGATAAAAACGATCTGGGCGGCCGTTTGCCGGGCGATCCACCCGGAGACAACGCTCATCGGCACCCTGTGGGTGGTAAGCGTCGTTTGGGGAATCGCCTCTTCCGGAATCACCTTGACCTCCCCGGCTTTTCCCCCGAAATCCGCCGCGTCCAGAATGATCACGCGCGACGGTTTTAACGCGACCGCTTCATCGATCCTATTCTCGGGGGTCTGACCCGCGTCGAGAAAACGGACCGGAAGTTCCTTCAGCCGGGACGCGAGATAGGAACCGACGCCGTCGTCGCCGCGGAAAGGATTCCCGACCGTCAGGAAAAGATCCAGGCCGTGCCCGGGTTTCAGAACGCCGAGGACGCTATCGGTTAATGAATTTGACATTCAAAAAGTGCGCCGAGCAGGAAATGCAGGGATCGTAGGCCCTGACGAGCATCTCGAGCCCGAGCGTGATCTCCTCGTCGGTCTTATCCAGCATCTCGGGAACCAGTTTCTTCATGTCGTATTCGATATTGTTAAGATTCTGCCCGGTCGGGATGACGCAGTTCGCGTTCACGATCTTTCCCGCGGCGTCCACTTCGTAATGATGGAAAAGAATCCCGCGCGGCACTTCCACGGCGCCGACGCCGCTCCCGGCGCGAACCTTGATCCGACCGGTCTCGTTGAGGCCCACGATCACGGCTTCGCTTTGATCCACGCCTTTCTTTTTGAACGCTTCAAGGATCCGAATCGCGTCTTCAAGGCAATGAACGCACTCGACAAGCTGCGCGGCCGTATTGAGATAAGGGTTCGTCACGATCGGCTTCAAACCGATCGCGTCGGCCGCGGCCTTCGCTTTGGGATGAAGCTTTTCGGCGTTCAGATTAAAACGCGCAAGCGCGCCGACCCTGTAGGAATCGCGGCTGGCTTTGCAAAATTTCGCGGAAGAATGGGGCACGGTGAATTCGTTCGTAACCTTTCGATAGTCCTGTTTCTTCCAGCGCTTTCCGTCCGTGGACCCGATATCCCCCTCCAGGAAAGGATATTCGTCCGTGTCGTTGACGAGAGCGATGCATTCGGTCTCCCGTTCCAAATGAGGAAATCGAAACGTCGCGGCAAGTTTCACCGTCTCCTCCATGTCGGGACGCATCTTGAAAAGAATATCCCGCATGGCGTCGAGCTCTTTTTCGCGCGGCAATTTCGTGAACCCGCCCACGATCGATGAGATCGGATGCACGTGGCGTCCCACGAGAATATCGCAAACATCGTTGCACCCTTTCTTCATCCGGAGGGCCCGGCGGACCACTTCATGATGCGTGTCGATGAGCGGCACGAAACTTTTCACGCCCAGGAGGTCCGGCGCGACAAGCAGATAGATATGGAGGATGTGACTGTCCAGGGTCTCCATGTGGAGCAGAAACTTCCGAAGTTCGGTCGTCTGCCTGGAAGGTTTCAATCCGATCGCGTCTTCGGCCGCCTGGATCGAAGCGAGCGTGTGCCCGCAGGAACAGATCCCGCAGATACGGCAGGTGATGTGCTGGGCCTCAAAGATCGACCGGCCGCGGAGCATGCCCTCGAAAAAACGGGGCGATTCGATGATGTCAAGTTCGCATTTCTCAAGCACCCCGTTTTGCACGTTGACCACGATATTGCCGTGGCCCTCGACGCGCGTCAGGTATTCGACGTTCACGCTAACATTTCTTCCCATGGGCCTCTTCTTTCTCGTCGTGTTCGCGGACTTTGTTGTACATATTCATCTTGTTCTCGACCCAGGGCATGGGGATCTTGTATTTTTCGAGGATATCCCTGGCCCCGTTCTCCGCGGGGTTCGTGACCATGCCGCGGCAGCCGTAGCAAATATTGTTGTGATTGACGCACCAGGAGTTGCATCCCGCTTTCGTCACGGGCCCGAGGCAGGTCAGCCCCTTGTCATACAGGCACTCGTTCTCATTGAGCTTGCATTCCACGCACACCGCGTGATCGGGAACCTTGTAGGGAATACCGATCAGCGCGCATTTGAGCGCCTTCACGAATTCGGGAATATAAATCGGACAGCCGTTCACGAAATAATCCACGGGCACCACCTGATGCACGGCCCGCGTCGGAATCGTTTCGAAATATTTCGCGGCGTCCTTATAAACATACCGGCGGATATGATCCAGTTCAAAATTATTCTTCATCCCGTTCACGCCGCCGATCGTGGCGCAGGAACCGTACGCCATCAAAACTTTGGCCTTTTGGCGGATTTTCTTGATGCGTTCGACGTCGCGGGAGGTCGTAATGCTTCCTTCGATGATCGCGATGTCGTATTCCCCTTTTTCGGACATCACCTCGCGGAACTCCACCACATCGATCGCGCCCAGCACGGCGAGAAGGTCCTCGCCCATGTTAGCGACCTGGAGTTGGCAGCCTTCGCAGCAGGCAAAATCAAAAAACGCGACGCGCGGTTTTCCCATGATCAAATGGCCTCGTAAAAATGACGGATCTCTTTAAAAGTGAAGACGGGGCCTTCCCGGCAGCAGTAATATTGGGCGATCTGGCAGTGGCCGCATTTCCCGACCCCGCACTTCATATGCCGCTCCATGGAAACAAGGATCTGATCGTCCGGGATCTCTTTTTTCAAAAGCTCCTGGATCACGAACTTGTACATGATCGGAGGACCGACCACGACCGCGCAGGTCCTTTGGGGATCGGTCGGAATACCCGGAATCAGCTTGGTGATGAGCCCGACTTTCCCCTGCCATCCCGGTCCGCCGCGGTCCACGGTCAGATCCAGGCGGACATTGGGCCGCTTGGCCCAATCTTTAAGCTCTTCGGCAAAAAGCACCGTTTCCGGAGTCTTGCATCCGACCAGGATATCCACCTTCCCGAATTTGCTTCGGTTGTCCAGAACGAATGTGATGAGCGAGTGAAGCGGGATATTGCCGCAGCCGCCGCCGATCATCAGAAGGTCATATCCTTCCAGCCTTTGAGTCGGGAATCCATGGCCGAACGGCCCGCGGATCCCCACGCTATCGCCTTCCTTCATTGTGTGGAGCATGCCCGTGACCCCCCCGGCCTTGCGGATCACAAATTCAAAGCTGCCCTTCCGGGTCGGGGACGAAGAGACCGAGATCGGCGCTTCGCCGACGCCCGGGACCGAGATCATGACGAACTGGCCGGGCTCGTGTCCGAGATCCTTGCGTCCCGGCAATTCGACCTCGAAATATTTTTCGAGATCGGTCCACTGCCGGGTCTTGAGGATCTTCCCCGCCATCACCTCATAGGGGGATTCAAGAAGCGCCGTCATGACTTCGCTTCCTCGCCCAAAGCATGGATGGTTTCTTTGAGACTGATCTTCGCCATGCAGGTGCGGGTGCAACGCCCGCAACCCGTGCACGCGTAAGTGCCGTATTTTTCCATCGGGTAGGCGAATTTCCGCATGTAGCGATGCCGCTGGCGCTGTCCCCGCTTTCGGCGGAAATTCTCGCCGCCCGCGACCTTCGCGAACTCCTCGTTCTGGCAGCCGTCCCAGACCCGGACCCGGCGTCCGGTCCTGAGATTGAGGTCGATCTCATCCTGGATATCAAAGCAATAACAGGTCGGACAAACGTTCGTGCAGTTCCCGCAGGCCACGCAACGGCTGCCGATATCTTCCCAAACCTCGCTTTGGACGGTTTTTTCAAAAACCGTCCGGAGATTCGCGTACTTGACGCTGATTTCATCTTTAAAGATCTTTTCCTTTTTTTTTCGAATATTTCCAAGTTTTTTTTGTTCGCCGGTATCCGCCGTCGTGAAAAAGCCCGTCTCCTGAGCCAAGGTCTCTCCTGCCGCCGAGCCCGTTTGAACCATAAAAGCATCCCCGATGTCGGTGAAGAACAGATCGTAACCCCCTGAAGGCAGATGAGTCTTCATCGCTTTGCAGCTGGCGTATGCGTCGCAATAATCGTTGCATTCAAGCCCGATCACCGTGATATTCGCTTTCCGGGCCAGATAGTTCGCATCCTTGGGAGGGGTTCCCATAACCGCATTCAAGAACTGGATCCCCGACAGGTCGCAGGTGTGCACCCCGAAGATTACGATCGCGTCATTCTCGCTTACCACGGAATTCCACCGAGGGACCGCGCGGTCAAATGTCTGGATCGTCTCGCGCTGGGGCATGAAGTACTTTTTGGGAGGAAGAATGGTGGGAAGGGAGACCCGGCTGATAGCGTCGCCCCGCGTTACTTCCTCAAAAGCGAAATTCTTGACGCCTTTCCTGACGGGCGCCGCGACTTTCATTTTTTTTGAAAGTTTTTCGATGAAGGCGTTAAAATCTTTTTTCTTCAGAACCATATAATGATTCATGTTGGAAACTCAGACAGTCGAATGAGAAGTGAGAGAGAGAAAATTCATGTTCCTCCCATCGGGATTTCCATACGAACACAGGTTCCTTTTCCCAGTTCGGATTCCAGCCACACCTTGCCCTGATGCATTTCCACGATCTTTTTCGTAAGCGACAGACCCAGCCCCGTCCCTTCTCTTGCCATCGCTCTTGCGTTCCCGGCGCGGTAGAACTCATCGAAAACTTTCGGCAAATCTTCTTTCGGGATCCCGATCCCGTTATCGGTGATCGTGACGCGAAGCCGCGCGGGATCCGCTTCGATCTGCCAGGAAACTTTGCCGCGCTCGGGAGTGTATCTCAAAGCGTTTTTCAGGAGATTCAGAAGCGCCTCCTGGATATAAACCCGCGCCCCTCTCATTCGCGGCATCTCCGGAGCCATCAGGATCTCGAAAGTGATTTTTTTATCCTGCGCGATGGGGGTGATCGAGGCTGCGATCTCGCGAACCAGCTCCTCCACCGAAAAATAATTCATTTCCATCCGTTGGGTCAGCTTGAGCCGGGTTATTTCCAGAAGTTCATCGACATATAAAATGAGATGTTTGCTCCGGTCCCGGGCCCGAAATAAAAGATTCGTTTGCTCTTCATTGAGCGGTCCCGTAAGGCCTTTTTGGATGGGCTCGATACAGGTATGGATGGCGGCCAGATCCTCTTTGAGATCATGAGTGACGCGGAGAACATATTCGCTTTTGATCCGGTCTTTTTCGCCTAAAAGAACGTTCGCATTCCTCAAGTCGCGCTCATGCTCGCGCAAACGCCCGGAGATCGAGGACGTCAAATAAGCGGCAATATACAAGGTGCTGATAAAAACGAACGAGACCCCCAAGAAATAGACCCGATCGGCGTGAAAGGTCCCGGAGAAAACTCCCCGGAGGCAGTGATGCGCCAAAAAACCGCATTGTTCTAAAAAAACAACGCCGAGAAAAATGACGATGGCATAAGTCGCGAGAACGAAAGTTTCGCGACGGGACAGCAGGATACCGGCGATGATGATATGGAAGATGAAATAAAAGTAGAACGGATTTTCCAAGCCGCCGGAAAAATGGATCAGGAGCGCCAGGCAGGTCAGGTCTAGGAAGATCTGCAGGTTGGCTGCGATCTGAATGGCGGAGGGGCGCCGCTGCTTCTTGAAACGCGCCACGCCCCAGGCGAACAAGCCGTTGTACGCGGCTAAAAAACCCGTCACCGCGTAAAGCGGTCGAACCTGTAAAATAATGTGAAAAAAACGAGAGGCAATAAAAACCGTCGCGATCACGCCCGCAATGGCAACCCACCTCAAATGAGTCAGCCAGTAAACCTGATCGGCCAGTTGTGTTCCGGGAGCGGTGTTTTTTTGGGTCGTGCTCATAAGGAATGAACTTTTTGTTTCATAACGCCCGTCGTCGCCTGCCGCGAAAAGGCCGGGGAAATTCGGAAGCCGGATCTCGCATCGTGGCCCCTTATTTCTTTTTTTTAAGCAGAAGCGTTTTGACCTTCTCCAAGAGAACTTCGTAATCCAGGGGCTTGTTGCAGTAATCGTCGACGGGCAGCCAATCAGGATCGCCGGCTTCTTTTTGAAAATCAAGGCCCGTTTTGTCTTTGATGGCCGTCAGCATCAAGATCGGGATATCCTTCACCCGGGGATCCTGCCTTAATTCCCGGGCAACCTCGAAACCATCCGGTCCTCCGGGCAGCATCACATCAAGGATCACAAGATCCGGCTTCTCGGCGCGCGTCTTGACCAAACCTTCCCGCCCGTCCGCCGCGGCGCTCACGGTATGTCCGTGTTTTCCCAACACAATCCGCATGACTTCCGTCACATCCAGATCATCATCAATGATCAGCACTTTGGACATTGGGTCGCTCCTGATCCTCGGGATTGGCATTTTCGGAACTCTTGGCACAATCGTCCGAATTCCATTCCATCCCTGATCGCCGGCTTGTAATTATTTTTGATTGTAGTTCCTTTTTCTTTCTCAAGTCAACATTTTCC
>JAHFHJ010000067.1:0-3193 GCA_023246985.1 Candidatus Omnitrophota bacterium
TCATAGCGGATGAATATCCCAGGAGGCAGTCCATGGCGTTAAAAGTCGGTATTAATGGTTTCGGACGTATCGGCCGGTTGGTATTCCAGGCGATCTGCGATCAGGGTCTGCTCGGCAATGCGATCGATGTGATCGCGGTCGTGGATATTTCGACCGACGCGGACTATTTCGCTTATCAGATCAAGTATGATTCCATCCACGGCCGTTTCAAGCATGACGTGAGGACCGAAAAGAGCAGCCCGGCGCTTACGGAAGCAGACACGCTCGTCGTCAACGGTCAAAGGACAAAATGTGTCATGGCCGCCAAAACCCCGGACCAGCTCCCCTGGAAAGCCCTCGGCGTGGATTATGTTATTGAATCCACCGGCCTTTTCACGGATTCCGAGAAAGCGAAACTCCACCTCACCGCAGGGGCCAAGAAAGTCATCATTAGCGCGCCGGCTAAGGGGGAAGTCAAGACGCTCGTGATCGGCGTAAACGAGAACGAATACGATCCGACAAAGCACCACATCGTTTCCAACGCCTCCTGTACTACGAACTGCCTCGCGCCGCTTGTGCATGTGCTTCTCAAAGAAGGCATCGGAATCGAAACCGGTCTCATGACTACGATCCATTCCTACACCGCGACGCAGAAGACCGTGGACGGTCCTTCGAAAAAGGATTGGCGCGGCGGCCGTGCGGCGGCTCAGAACATCATCCCGTCCACGACGGGCGCAGCCAAGGCCGTCGGTGAAGTGCTGCCAGCCACCCAGGGCAAGCTCACGGGCATGGCCTTCCGAATTCCGACCCCGGATGTTTCAGTCGTTGATCTAACCTTCCGTTCGGTCAAGGACACTTCGATCGAAGAAATCGACGCGCTTTTGAAGAAGGCCTCCCAATCGTACCTCAAGGGGCTCCTCGGCGTGACGGACGAAGAACTCGTCTCAACGGATTTCATCCACGACCCGCGCTCATCGATCTATGATTCGCTGGCGACGCTCCAGAATAATCTGAGGGGCGAGAAGCGTTTCTTCAAGATCGTATCCTGGTATGACAATGAATGGGGTTATTCGAACCGCGTGATCGATCTTCTTCGCTTCATGGCCAAGAAAGACGGCGCGAAATAACCGCCCCGTATCGATAAGGCCTCCGGATGAAAAAGAAAACGGTCAGAGATATTGATGTTCGCGGAAAGCGTATTCTCATGCGCGTGGATTTCAACGTGCCGATGAAAGACGGCGTCGTGCAGGACGATACCCGCATCAAGGCCGCGCTGCCGACCATCCAGTACGTGCTTGAGCAAGGCGCCAAGAGCCTGGTTCTCGTGTCCCATCTCGGAGATCCGAAGAAGGATATGCAAAAGGCCAAGGAAAAAGCGGGGAAGGACGGCGAGCTTTTCGATGAAAAGAAATACATCGAGGCCAAACACAAGATGGCCCCCGTGGCCGCGCGACTTGCCCAACTGCTCGGAAAAGAAGTGAAGCTCGCTCCCGCGTGCATGGGGCCCGAGACCGACGCCAGGGTCAAGGCACTCCCGCAGGGCGGTATCCTCATGCTTGAAAATACCCGTTTCCACAAAGAAGAAATTTCTAAAGATCCGGCCGAGCGCGAAAAAATGGGAAGGGCGCTCGCTCAGTATGGCGATATTTTTGTCAATGACGCTTTTGGCTCCGCGCATCGCGCGCATGCCTCCACCGAATCAGTCGCGCATTTTCTTCCGGCGGTCGCGGGCTTCCTGATGGAAAAGGAACTGGATTATCTGCAAGCCAGGATCGTGGATGATCCGGCGCGCCCCTTTGTGGCGATGATCGGAGGCGCGAAAGTGTCGTCCAAGATTGCGGTACTAGAAAGCCTGCTCACCAAAGTGGACCGCTTGATCGTCGGGGGCGGCATGGCGTACACATTTCTCAAAGCCAAGGGCCTTTCGATTGGCGGATCCCTTGTCGAGGATGATATGATCGACACCGCACGAAAGATCCTTCAGAAGGCTTATGAGTCTCACGTCTATATTTATCTCCCGATCGACCACATCGTCACCACGGAGTTCTCGGCTGATGCTGAGGCCAAACATGTTGCCCGCGGCAATATCGACCCGGACCAGATGGGGATGGATATCGGACCGCTGACGATCGAGAAATTCAAAGGCGCGCTGAGGGGCGCTAAAACCGTTTTTTGGAACGGCCCGGTCGGCGTGTTCGAATTCCCGAAATTCGCGACCGGCACCATGGCCCTTGCCAAAGTGATCGCGGAACTTCCGGACTGCGTGACGGTCATCGGCGGCGGCGATTCGGTCGCGGCCGTGAATCAATCCGGCGTGGCGGAGAAAATCTCTCACATTTCCACGGGCGGCGGCGCGTCGCTGGAACTCGTGGAAGGTAAAGTGCTGCCCGGCGTGGCCGCGCTCCTTGATAAATAAACCCGGGAAAGAAAAGAGCTGACCTCATGAAAAAGAGACCGTTGATCGCAGGGAACTGGAAAATGTATAAGACGGCCTCCGAGGCCGTCACGCTCGTGCAGACGCTCAAAGCGGCCGCGCACACGGTTTCGAATGTCACGATCGTGATCTGCCCGCCGTTTACCGCGCTCAGCGAAGTTTCCAAGGTCCTGAACGATACATCGATCGACCTCGGCGCACAGAACATGTATTGCGCTCCGGAAGGCGCGTTCACGGGCGAGATCTCGCCGACCATGCTCAAGGATACCGGTTGCCGCTATGTCATTCTTGGCCACTCCGAACGCCGCCAGTATTTTAAGGAGGATGATATCCTGATCCACGAAAAAGTGAAGACGGCTCTGAAATACAGCCTCATTCCGATCGTCTGTGTCGGGGAAACCCTCACGGCGCGGGACGCGAAGAAACATTTTGATGTGGTCAAGACGCAATGTGACGAATCGATCGGATGCCTCGAAAAAGAAGATATCGCCAGAGTCATCATCGCCTATGAACCTGTTTGGGCCATCGGCACGGGGAAAACGGCGACGCCGGACCAGGCCGAACAGATGCATTCTTACATTCGTCGGCTTCTTAATGAGCGCTATAGCCAGGAAGTCGGCAGCCGCATTCCGATTCTTTACGGCGGAAGCGTGAAACCGGACAACACGAAATCCTTGATGGAAAAACCGAATATCGACGGCGCTTTAGTCGGCGGCGCCTCCCTCAAAGCGGAATCGTTCGCCCAGATCATCCAGGAAGCCCAACAATCTTACGAAGCGG
>JAHFHJ010000067.1:3293-7868 GCA_023246985.1 Candidatus Omnitrophota bacterium
TTTTTTTCAATCAACCCTACCTCCAAAAACTTTTCCAGCGCGGTCAACAGGTGATTGTGTACGGCAAAGTCGAGCTTTATCAAAAACATCTTCAGATGTCGAACCCGGAGTTTGAGATCGTTGAGAGTCCGGAAGCCGAGTCGATCCATACCGGACGCATCACGCCGGTTTATCCGTTGACCGAGGGACTTTTTCAGCGTTCGCTGCGCACGACTCTCAAGGAGGCGGTCGATCGTCATCTGGACGATTCGATCACAGACCTTTTGCCGCCGGAGTTTCGGAGCCCTCTGGATCTTTTGCCCCTGGACCAGGCTTTGCGCGAGATGCATCTTCCGACCTCGTTTGCAACGCTGGAAAAAGCCAGGCGGCGCATCGTCTTCGATGAATTCTTCTCTTTTGAATTGCAAATCTTGCTCAAGGTGAAAGCGATCCGGACAGAGTCTCAGGCTCCGGCATTCACGATCAGTCCCGGCCTGATCGCCGAGTTCAAGCGCTCTTTGCCGTTCGAGCTTACAAGAAGTCAGGAACAAGCGATCCGGGATCTTGTGAAAGATCTTAGCCAAACGATCCCGATGAACCGGCTTCTGCAAGGCGATGTGGGATCCGGGAAAACAGTGGTGGCCGCGTTCGCATTCCTTGCCGCGCACCGCTCAGGCCTCCAATGCGCTTTTTTGATTCCAACAGAAATTCTGGCCGAACAGCATTACCGGACGCTTTTAAAATTCCTGGAGCTCTTGGGGATCCGCCCCGAATTGCTGACGAAGAGCATCGAGCCCGACCGGCGCGCGCGACTCATCGCGGAACTCAGGCAGGGGAAAATCCCCGTCGTGGTCGGCACGCACGCGCTTTTGCAGGAGGACGTCTGTTTCAAGGATCTGGGGCTCCTGGTGGTTGATGAGCAGCATAAATTCGGCGTCCATCAGCGCAACCAGCTTTTACAAAAAACGCCCCGGCCGCATCAGCTAGTGATGACCGCGACGCCGATCCCGCGGACTTTAGCGCTCACCGTTTACGCCGACCTGGATATCTCCGTGATGAAGGAAATACCCAAAGGCCGCCAGCCGGTCAAAACTTACTGGATCACGCGGAAAAAACAACCCGAGATCTTTTCGCGCATGGTTTCGCGTATTCAAAAAGGAGAACAGGCTTACATTGTGTTCCCCTTGATCGAGGAAACCGAGAGGGCGGATCTTCTGGCCGCTCAAAAAGAGTACGAACGCCTCGGAAAAACCGTATTCCAGAAATTCCGGATGGGCCTGGTTCACGGCAGACTCGACCGCCCGGAACGGGAGGCGATCATGCGCGCCTTTTCGCGAAGGGAGATCGATATCCTTGTTGCAACCTCGGTGATCGAAGTGGGCGTGGACCAGCCGAACGCGACGATGATGGTTATTGAAAATGCCGAGCGCTTTGGTCTCGCGCAACTTCATCAATTACGCGGACGCATCGGCCGGGGCGCGCTTGAGTCGGAATGTTTTCTTTTCGGCGAGCCCACGACCGAGGACGGGAAGAGGCGTCTCCGGCTCCTCACGAAGATTACGGATGGTTTCCGGATCGCGGATGAAGACTTGAAGCTGCGCGGACAGGGCGACCTCTGGGGCGTCCGTCAATCCGGGGAGCCGCTTTTTCGCGTCGCACATCCGGTCCTCGATGAGGCGATCTTGCTTGAAGCCCGCAGGGAGGCTCGGAAGCTTATGGGAGAAATTTCCGGCGGCACTCTTCAAAAAACTCCCCTCTGGGTCCAAAAATATCTCGAACAAATGTCCAAAACCGATTAGACTACGCCCCCATGCGCATCATCAGCGGCAAATTTAAATCCCGGAAGATCGATTTTCCCAAGAACAAGCTGACTCGTCCCATGACGGACCGGACGAAGGAAACCCTTTTCAATATCGTGGGGTCTTTTGTCTTCGGAAAGCATGTCCTGGATCTCTTCGCCGGATCGGGAAGCCTGGGTCTGGAGGCCTTAAGCCGAGGCGCCGTCAGCACAACCTTTGTCGATCCGGCCCCCTGGGCCCAAAAGATCATCGCAAAGAACCTGGCAAGCCTCGGGATCAGCTCCCGGGGAACGATCCTCGGGATGGATTTCTCGCCGGCGATTCGGAAACTCGAGAAACAGGGGAAGGGGTTCGCCCTTGTTTTTGTGGATCCGCCGTTCATGAAAGGCTGGGTTAAAAAGACATTGATGCGTCTGGATGCCTCTGATATAGTCCTGCCTTTCGCGCAGGTCGTCGTAGGACACATGTGGCGGGAAGAGCTGCCAAACGCCGAATTGAAAAACCTCAAATGGGTCCGCACAAAACGGATCGGACAAGCCTGTCTCTCCTTTTTCTTTCGATTGGAATCAACTCATGAAAAAACGAAAAGCTATATATCCGGGGAGCTTTGATCCCGTCACATTCGGTCATCTGGACCTGATCGAACGGGCGCTTGACCTCTTTGACGAACTGATTGTGGTCGTCGCCTCGAATCCCTCCAAGAAAACCTTTTTTACGGTGAAAGAACGCGTGGGGTTCCTGAAAACAGCGCTCAAGCACCGCCCCCAGGTTCAAGTGAAGAGCTGGAGAGGACTGACGGTCGGTCTTGCCGTCAAAGAGAAAGCCTCCACGCTCATCCGGGGGATCCGCGCGACATCGGATTTCGATTATGAATTCCAGATGGCGCTGACGAACCGCAAACTTGCGTCCAAGATCGATACCGTTTTCCTGATGCCGTCAGAATCCCATTTTTATCTTTCCTCGCGCCTCATCAAAGAGATTGCCGGGTTAGGCGGCGATGTGACGCGTTATGTTCCGGCGCCGGTCGCTGCGCAAATCAAAAAAATGTTGTCGAAAAAAAGAATGCGCTGACATGAAATTCATCCTTTCGGCATTCACGGAAGGGATCCGGATCCCGGTCGAGGGGACCTACGACGCAAAAACTATCGAGGTCGAGTTCCCAGACATGGTCTATACGGAACCCCTCCGTTTGACGGGAATCGCCGAAAAGAGCTGCGGCACGCTTCGCTTGCAGGGGACCTTGACCACGGCGGTCCGGCGTTTCTGCGGCAAATGCCTCAAGGCAAAATCCGAAAAGCTTTCCTGCGCATTTGACTGGATCTTTGATCTCATGGGGAAGGATACCATCGAACCTCTTGAGAATGTTCGCGAGCTTCTGATCCTCGAGCATCCTCTGGTGCATCTCTGCAAAGCGGGCTGTAAAGGGCTTTGTCCGATTTGCGGCACGGATCTCAACGAAGCCGCTTGCAATTGTAAAGAAAATGACTATCATGCTTCCCCAGTCATCATAAAAAAAGAGAAGCCCAAGAAGGAGCGGCATCATGGCACATCCTAAGCGAAGACATTCCAATGCGCGCACGCGGCTGCGCCGGGCCCACGATCACCTGGTTCCTCAGTCCCGCTCGCAGTGCTCTCAGTGCGGCGCGTTCATCCTGCCGCACCGCGTCTGCATCTCCTGCGGTTTTTACAAGGGGGAACTTGTAAAGACGATTCGGGTCAAAACCAAGAAGAAGGAATAGCCGCATGATCCGAATCGCTCTGGACGGAATGGGCGGGGATTACGCCCCGCAAGTCGTGGTTGAAGGCGCCGTCATGGCGGCCAACGATTTCGAGCATCTTGAGATCGTTCTCGTCGGCCAGGCCGCCGCCCTCAAGCGCGAGTTGAACAAGCACAAGGTCTTCGGCGGCAAAATCGTGCTTCATGAGGCTAGTGAAGTGATCAGCATGGGGGAGTCTCCGGTCGCCGCGCTCCGCAAGAAAAAAGATTCCTCGATCGGCGTTTGCATTGATCTTTTGAAGAAAAAAGAATGTGCCGCGGCCGTCTCCGCGGGAAATACCGGCGCCATGGTCGCCGCTTCCACGCTTCATCTGGGAATGCTCCCCGGGATCAAGCGGCCCGGCATTGCCATCGCGACACCCACGCTGCACGGGATGTCGGTCACAGTCGATGTGGGCGCCAATCTCAACCCATCGCCCTACGAACTTTTCCAGTACGCCATCATGGCCGATGTATTTGCCAAGAGCATTCTTAAGAAAAAACGCCCTTCGATCGGGCTTCTCAATATCGGGGAAGAGGAATCCAAGGGAACCGAGGTCATCAAGGAAACCTACAAACTTCTCCGAGAGTCTACGTTGAACTTTATCGGAAACATTGAGGGCCGCGATTTTTTTACGGGCAAAGCCGACTGCATCATTTGCGATGGCTTCGTCGGGAATGTCGTTCTTAAGATGATCGAAAGCGTGCTGGAGACTTCCGTCGCGCTGATCGGCCGCGAGCTTCGCAAGAATCCGATCACTTCGATTGCCGCGTGGCTCCTGAAACCGGCCCTTTCGTCCATCCGGAAGGAAACAAACTACGAGGAAGCCGGCGGCGCACCGCTCCTCGGCGTGGATGGGAATGTTATCATCAGTCACGGCATCTCGTCCGCGATCGCTATCCGCAACGCCATTCGCGTCGCGGGGGAACTCGTAACCACCCGCGTCAACGCGCAGATCGTGGAAGCCATCACCCCTTACCTGAACCATTCCGCTTCGTCTGCTCCTCCGGCGGAACACAAGCCCGGCCGTGCATAATTAA
>JAHFHJ010000180.1 GCA_023246985.1 Candidatus Omnitrophota bacterium
AGGGGGTCGATGTTTCGCGGCCGACCTTGGATGTACAAATCACCCCGGACGTCGCGAAGCTCGGCGTCGGCGTCCTTGAAAAGGAACTCGTGTTCGCATTCGATAACAACTACGGACAATTCATCAAACATTGGACCGTGGAGGTCCGCGATGAACTGGGGCAGTCTGTTTGGGTCGGATACGGGATCGGGCAGCCGCCTGCGGAAGTGGCTTGGACCGGGATCACGGAATCGGGCCTTCTGATCACGCCCGGCATTTATTCCTATCAGCTGAAAGTTCGCGATTCGAAGGACCGCGAGGACTGGACCGCGCTCAAGTTTTTTGAAGTGATGAGCAAACTGAATCCGAAGGCGCGGAAGAACTATCACCCCGAGATCCCGCCGGTCGGCGATTTCAACCTCTTTAAAGACGGCCAACGCGGTATTCCGCTTATCGCCAAACCGGTCGTCCGCGTGCAAGGGAAGACCCGGCCCGAGAATCAGATCAAAATCAACGATACTCCCGTGAGCGTGGACGGCGAAAACGGAATGTTCCAGAAGGAGTTTTTCGTGGAGCCGGGCGAGTATGACGTCGATATCTCCGCGACAACGCTTGAAGGGGAGACCACCAGTTTCAACAGAAAGATCACGGTGAAGGATAGCACCTTCTTCATGGTCGGGTTGGGAGAAGAGCAATTCGGCAAGAACTGGGCGAGCGGCGCGGTGGAGGCCGCGGATTCCAACGCGTACCGGGACGGGTTTACCGAGAACGGCCGCGCGGCTTTTTATCTGAAGGGAAAGCTCAAAGGAAAATTCCTTGTGAAGGCGCATTACGATACCTCCAGCGAAGGGACCGCGCTTTTTACCAATCTTAACCCGAACGACTACTACCCGGTTTACGGGGACGGGTCGACGCGCGATTATGACGCGCACGATACGGCTCAAAAATTGTATATCCTGGTGGAAATGGACAAGTCTTACGCGAAATGGGGAAGTTTCAAGACGGAGTTCACCGATACGGAACTTGCCGCCTACAATCGCACGCTGTCGGGCCTTAAAGTCAATTTTGATACCGTGGCCGGCACGATTTATGGCGATTCTCGGCGCGGCTTCAAGCTTTTTTCCGCTAATTCAACGCATCAGGCGGACCATAACGAACTTTATGCCACCGGCGGCGCGCTTTTTTACACGCGCAACCGTAATATCATTCAGGGCAGCGAAAAGATCCGGGTCGAGATTCGCGACAAGATCCAGAATATGACCGTCGCCAGTTATGATCTTCAGGCGACCCTGGACTACGCGATCGATTACGCGGAAGGCCGGATCCTGCTTTCCCGGCCTCTGTCCTCGGTAGCTGCCGCGGACACTTTGACTTCGACCGATATCCTGGACGGCAGCCCGGTGTATTTGATCGTGGATTATGAATATGATCCCGGCTCTACGGATACCAGCATTCCGAATCGCGGGATCCGCGCCTATACCTGGATGGGCGATCACTTAAGGGTCGGAGCGACGGCCGTCGAGGAAAAACGCCCCGGCTCGGATTATGACATGCGCGGCGTAGATGCCATGATGAAATTCGGGCGCAATACCAAGATCACGGCCGAATATGCCACATCGATCAATCAGCAGGTGGGAACGTCGGTGTCGTATGACGGCGGGATCAGTTACGCGAACTTGGGCTCCCTGTCGGGGAGGCATATGCGGCCCGAGCAAAGCGCTTATCTCATTCGGGGTTCTTCCGAACCTTTCAGAAACCTTGAAACGACGGGTTATGTCCAGGGCGTCAATCCGGGTTTTTCGAACGGTTCCATGCGAAGCCAGGAAGGTCTTGAAAAGTACGGCGTGGCCGCGCGGTACAAATTTACGGATCATTGGGCCGTCCGGTATCGCTTCGATCACGATGCGGTCCTTAGTCAGGTGATGCCGCTTGAAGTGACGGGCACTCAAGCGCCGTTTCATTCGCTCGAAACCCAAACCGCGCAGATCGTTTACGATGACGGACAATACCTCGCGGAACTCGAATACCAGCGCCGGAATCTGGATCCGGTCCAAAGTGCCGGGAACTTGGCGCCGGATATCATGAATCAGCTGCCGTTTAAAAACGGGGTCACGGGGAAGGTCGGTTATCACATCAACGACCGATTACTTCCGTATGTAAAAGTCCAAACCGCGTTTAGCGGAAAAAACGACAGCCAGTTTGGCGGCGGCGTTCGTTATGAGATCATCCATAACCTTTTCGCGCGCTTGGAAGAAATGATCGGGCCGCTCGGCGATTCGACCTATTTCGGGTTCGAGCGCCAGCACGGCAACGGCGTCCGCAGTTACGCGAATATCCGCTCCATCGATCGCGGGATCGGGGACAAAACGCTCGCGACGGCCATCGGAAATTCGTTCGCGCTTACCGAAAAGTCGCGCATGTATTCGGAACGCGAGCATTCGTCGTATCAGGGGCAGGACAGTTTCGCGGACATTCTGGGCTATGAGGGCAAGGCCGGGGATCATTGGGACTATGGCGGGAAATTCGAGCGCCGTCGTTTGGCAAATTCCAGCGCGTCGTTACTGAATACCGCGGCCGGGCAGGCGCTCGCGA
>JAHFHJ010000068.1 GCA_023246985.1 Candidatus Omnitrophota bacterium
GAGAGGGAATCGAAGGGAGCACTTGCCGGCCAATCTGACGGGTGTCAGATTGGCAAGTGCGGGTGGCCGACCGCAGCGAAGCGGAGGCGCCGATTCCCTCCACTCGCTCCATACTTTTTCTCAATGAAAAAGTATGAACCGTGAGGACTTGAGGAAAGTCCTCTACGGTTATGAGCGCAGTTAACGGAGAGGGAATCGAAGGGAGCACTTGCCGGCCAATCTGACGGGTGTCAGATTGGCAAGTGCGGGTGGCCGACCGCAGCGAAGCGGAGGCGCCGATTCCTGAAGCGAAGGGCATCAAGATCGAGCGAAATGCCGAAAGCATTGGGCTTTCGGCCTCCACTCGCTCCACTTGTTCCTAATGAACAAGTGCGGCACTGCGGCGGCATAAGGTGGGCCGCCTGCGGTGACCGCATACTTTTTCTCAATGAAAAAGTATGAACCGTGAGGACTTGAGGAAAGTCCTCTACGGTACTAAGCGCCGTGAAAGTTTTTAGGCAACTTTCCACGGCGCCGCGTTTTGACCAGGGTTGTCAAGATACTTTTTAATAGATAAGGCGGTTTTTGTGTTGCTGAAAAAAAAGAAAGAAGAAATACCGGAAGATCTCCTCCGCGCCGAAACCTCGCGGCCTCAAGACTCTCCGCTCAAGATCAAATTGCAGGACGGTAAGGCCTGCGAAAAGGTCCTGACCATCGAGGTCGCGAAGAATCGCATTGATGAAGCGTTTGAGTCTTTTTACAAAGCTGTCGCTCCGCGCGCCAAAGTGCCGGGATTCCGTCCGGGGAAAGTTCCCAAAGACGTGCTGGTCATGCACTATGAGAAGAACGCCAACGACTCGGTGCTTGAGACGCTGCTTTCGGAGTCCCTGCCCAGAGCCCTTCGCGAAAAGGATCTGAGTCCTTTGGCCACGCCCGAGATCAAGGACATCCAGTTTGATAAAGAGAAGCTCGTTTATAAGGCGTATGTCGAGATCCGGCCCAAGATCAAGCTTTCGCGCATCACCGGGTTAAGCGTAAAAAAAGAAAAAGCGGTGGTGAAGGACGAGGAGATCGAGAAGGCTCTCAGGCAAATCCAGGAGATGCATGCCCAATACAAAGCGGTCGAAGGGCGCGCGGCCCGGATGGGCGATTTTGTGATCGCGGATTATATCCGTACCGTTGACGGCAAAGAAATGGAAAAACGCAATGACGATTGGATCGAGCTCAAAGAGGAAGAAACTCTGAAGGGATTCTCCGCGCAGCTTGTGGGCGCCGCTGTCGGTGAAGAAAAAGACGTCCAAATTTCTTTCCCTCAGGAGTGGGCGGATCGACGAGCGGCCGGGAAAACGGCGGTCTTTAAGATGAAAATCAAAGAGATTAAGGAAAAGACGCTTCCCGCGCTTGATGATGAACTCGCCAAGCAGGCCGGAGAATATAAGGACCTGAGCGATCTTCGGCAAAAGCTTGCGGCTGACCTCGAAAAGAGAATGGCGGACGAAAAAGAAGCCGCTTTTGAACGGGAGATTCTGAACGAACTGATCAAGCATAATAAGATCGATATTCCGAACGGGCTTCTGCAGCGTCGGGCGGAATACTTGATGGACCCATCGCGCCGGCGTTTTGCGCGGCCGGGCGGCACGGAGGAGATCTTCGAAAAAGAAAAAGAAAAATTGCGGAAAGAATTCGAATCCGAGGCGCGCCGTCAGATCCATGTCGCTTTTCTTCTGGATGAGATCGCGGACGCGCAAAAGATCAAGCCGGAAGAATCGGATCTTGCCTGGAAATTCCAGTCCTTGAGCCGGCAGTATCGGCAGCCGGAGGAAACGGTGAAGCAATATTACAAGGAACACCCGGAGGCCCGGGACGCTTTGCTGGATCAGATCCGTAACGAAAAAGTCATTGAATTTTTAAAGAAGAACGCACGGGTTAAATAACAAACGGAAGGGGGTTCTATGAGCTACTTGGTCCCGATGGTGATTGAGACAACCGGAAAAGGCGAGCGCGCGTATGATATTTATTCCCGCCTTCTCAAAGAACGCATCGTTTTTATCGGAACGCCGATCGATGACGTCATCGCGAATCTGATTATCGCCCAGATCCTTTTCCTGAACATGGAAGAGCCCGGCAAAGACATCAACGTGTACATCAATTCGCCCGGCGGGTCCGTGACCGCGGGCCTTGCGATCTACGACACCCTGCGCTTTGTGAAATGCGACGTCGCGACCTATTGTCTCGGCCAGGCGGCCAGTATGGGGGCGGTTCTCCTTGCGGCCGGCACCAAGGGGAAGCGGTACGCGCTTCCGAACGCCCGCGTCATGATCCACCAACCCTGGGGCGGCACCCAGGGCACGGCTTCCGATATCCACATTCAAGCCAAGGAGATTCTGAAACTCAAGGAACAGCTCAATCAGATCCTGGTCCGTCATTCCGGGCAGCCGCTTGAGCGCATCGAGAAAGACACGGATCGCGATTATTTCATGTCTTCGGAAGAAGCAAAAAATTACGGTCTCGTGGACGCCGTCATTACCACCCGCATGGAGGTTCCAAAATCATGACAAAGCCCGCGATCCTTTTAACGCCCGGGCCGACGCCTGTTCCTGAAGTGACCCGCAAGTTGATGGCGGAGCCTATCTTCCACCATCGCACCCCCCGGTATCGCGAGATCTTCGGCGACGTTTCCGAGCGTCTTAAAAAAGTATTTATGACGAAGAATCCCGTTTATACCTTTGCGGGTTCAGGTTCTTTGGCCATGGAAGCTTCGCTTGTGAATTTCCATTCGGCCGGGGACAAGATCCTCATCGGAGAAAACGGAAAATTCGCGGAGCGCTTCACGGCCATCGCCCGGGCCTTCGGCCTGAATCCGATCGTTCTTAAAGTCGCGATCGGGGAGGCGGTCCCGCCGGCCTTGATCGAAGAGGCGCTCAAAAAAGATCCGGATATCCGATCGGTCTGCGTCCAGCTTTGCGAAACTTCGACCGCGGCTCTCAACGATATCCGGGCGATCGGCGCGGCGGTCGCGAAGACACGGGCGCTTTTGATCGTGGACGCGATCTCGGGTCTTGGCGCGGATCGTTTGGAAACGGATCATTGGCACGCGGACCTCGTGATCGCCGGTTCACAGAAAGCGCTGATGCTCCCTCCGGGGCTCGCGTTCCTGAGCGTGAGCGAAAAGGCGAAAGCGCGCATGGCGACCGCCGGGTTGCCGCGTTATTACTACGATTTGAAACATTATGAAAAGTCCCTGAAGGACAGCGATACGCCCTGGACTCCGGCGCTGACGCTCGTCATTGGGCTCCAGAAAACGCTGGATCTGATCGAAGAGGAAGGTCTCGAGAATGTTTTCAAACGCTGCGCCGCGAATGCCGCTTTCACGCGCGAAACGCTCCAAAAAATGGGACTGAAACTTTTTTCCAAAGCGCCTTCTTCGACCGTTACGGCGGCCTGTTTGCCCGAAGGGATCGACGGAGAAAAGCTGACCCAGGTGATGCGCGATGAAAAGGGGATTGCAATGGCGGGAGGTCAAGGCGACCAGATGAAGGGCAAGGTCGTTCGCATTTGTCACATGGGCGCAATCACAAAACAAGACGTCGAGGCCGGGCTCAAAGTGTTGGGCGAGACTCTCAAGGAAATGAAATCTTCTTCCGGTTCCTCCCGTTGCTGTTCCTGTCAATGACCTGTCAAACGCGTAGCATTTACAATTTCAAAGACGGGGGTCGCAATGACGGCAAAGTTTAGGGAGATTCAAAAATGAAAATACTTGTTTCGGACGCGTTAGGGCAAGGGGGGATGGACATCCTCCGCAAAGAAAAGAATCTCCAGGTCGATGAGAAAACCGGACTGAAACCCGACGAGCTCAAAAAGATCATCGGGGAGTATGACGCGATCCTGATTCGCAGCGCCACGAAATTGACGGCGGATATGATCGAAGCCGGCAAGAAGCTCCGCGTCATCGGCCGCGCCGGCGTCGGCGTGGACAATGTGGACCTGGAAGCCGCCACGAAGCGCGGCATCATCGTGATGAATACGCCGGAAGGCAATACCATCTCGACGGCGGAACTCAGCTTTTCGATGTTGATGGCCGTCGCGCGTAATATTCCCCAGGCGGACGCCCACGTGAAGAAGGGCGAATGGAAGCGCAACAAGTTCCAGGGCTCGGAACTTCACGGGAAAATCCTCGGGATCGTGGGCTTTGGCCGCATCGGCCGCGAGGTCGCCAAACGCGCCAGCGCTTTCAATATGAAAGTGATGGTGTTCGATCCCTTCATTTCAAAAGAAGCCGTGAAGGAATATCCCGTGGAGTTTGTCGATATCCCGACGCTTCTCAAGAACTCGGATTTTCTCACCTTCCATACGCCGCTCACGAAGGAGACCCAAAATCTTCTTAACCGTGAAACGTTCAAACTTTGCAAAAAGGGCATGAGGATCGTCAATTGTGCCCGGGGCGGGATCGTGGATGAAGCGGCCTTGGCCGAAGCCATTCAGAGCGGACAGATCGCGGGAGCGGCCTTCGATGTTTTTGTGAACGAACCTCCCGCGCCGGACAACCCGCTTCTCAAGCTTCCTCAGTTCATCTGCACGCCGCATTTGGGCGCCGTCACGCAGGAAGCCCAGGAGAACGTGGCGGTGGACGTTGCCAAACAAGTGATCGATGCTTTGAATGATCGCGCGATCCGCAACGCGGTGAATTTGCCGAATCTCGATCCGGACACGCTCAAGGGGCTGAAACCGTGGCTCGTGCTCGCCGAAAAGATCGGGATGCTCTACGCCCAGCTTTTTAGCGGCAGTTTCAAGAAAGTGGAGATCCGCTGCGGCGGGGATCCGACGCGGTTCAACGTGGCGCCGCTGACCATGGCGGCGCTCAAGGGACTGCTCAAGCCCATCTGCGGGGATTCGGTGAATTTTATCAACGCGTTGGCCATGGCCAAAGAGCGGGGGATCGCCGTCACGGAAAGTCGCAGCGACGAAAATGAAGGGTTTACGAGCTTCATCGACGTCGAAGTGGTTCAGGGCAAGGAAACTCACAGGATTCTGGGAACGCTTTTCAGTAACGAGCCCCGCATCGTCCGCATCAACGAGTTCATGATCGATGTCGTGCCCGAAGGCTGGGTGCTTTTCGTGAAGAACGACGATCTTCCCGGCGTGGTCGGGACCATCGGGACCGTGCTCGGGAAAAACGGAGTCAACATCGCGGAGATGTCGCTTGGGCGCGTGGGCAAAGGAAAGAAGGCTTATGCCATGACCGCGATCAATACGGACAGCGAAGTGCCCGCGAAGGTCGTGGCGCTCATCAAGAAAAACAAGCTTGTGCTCGACGTCAAGATCGTCAAATTATGAACCGCATTCTGATCGGGGCCCAGTGGGGGGATGAAGGGAAGGGGAAGGTCATCGATCTTCTCGCCCGCAAGAGCGATATTATCGTCCGTTATCAGGGCGGCAATAACGCGGGGCACACCATCAAGTTCAACGATCAAAAATTCGTCCTGCATCTGATCCCTTCCGGCATTCTCCATCCGGGGAAGATCTGCGTGATCGGTAACGGCGTCGTGATCGATCCCGAGGCGCTTTTTGAAGAGGTCGCGATTCTCGAAAAATCCGGCATCAAAGTGCGCGGCCGTCTTTTTGTTTCCGACCAAGCCCATTTGATCTTTCCGTACCACAAGCTGATGGATCGGCTGAAGGAGGAGTCCTGCAAAAAAGGCAAGGCCATCGGCACGACCAAAAAAGGGATCGGGCCGTGTTATGCCGATAAGATGGCGCGCGTCGGAATGCGGGTCGGGGACCTCAAGTCGTTTTCTTATTTCAAGGACCGTCTTGCGTATGTCCTGAAGGAACGCAACGAGTTCCTCGGTAAGATGCACGGGGCGTATCCCTTCTCGTTCCGGAAGATCCTCGCTCATTTCAGAAAATACCGCGCGCGCCTTCTTGATTTCGCGCTCGATACGCCCAAATATCTTTATGACGCGACCCGGGCCGGGAAGGATATTCTTTTTGAGGGCGCCCAGGGGACGCTGCTCGACGTAGATCACGGGACCTATCCCTTCGTGACCTCTTCGAACGCGACCGTGGGCGGCGCGATTACGGGGTCGGGGATCAGCCCGACTTTTATCGATCGCGTGATCGGCGTGACGAAGGCTTATACCACCCGCGTGGGAGAAGGCCCTTTCCCGACGCAGTTCCCGCCACGGCTCATGCAATTGATTCAGACCAAGGGCGAGGAATTCGGTTCCACGACCGGGCGTCCGCGCCGCTGCGGCTGGTTTGACGCGGTCATCGCGCGTCACGCGGTCCGTATTAACGGGCTCGATGAACTGGCGATCATGAAGCTGGATGTTTTGTCGGGACTTCCCGAGCTCAAGATCGCGACGGCCTATCGCGTGGGCGGCAAGATCACGAAAGACTATCCGCACGCTATTTTTGAATTCTCCAAGGCCCAGCCGGTCTATGAAACGATGAAGGGCTGGCAGGAGGATATTACCCATGTGCGGCACTGGAGCCGGCTTCCGGTGAATGCCCGCCGATATCTCAAGCGGCTCGAGGCGCTCATGGAAACTCCCATCAAGATCATTTCCGTCGGCAGCAAACGCAATCAGACAGTCTTTCTCTAGGATCTTCTCATGCCCAACCCGATCCCCCGGCATGTCGCGATCATCATGGATGGCAACGGGCGCTGGGCCAGGAAACAAGGGCTTCTGCGCGTTCAGGGACATGAAGCCGGCGTCCGGCGCGTCGAAGAGATTGTCCGGGCCGCGCAGGAAAAGGGAATCCGTTATTTGACCCTTTACGCCTTTTCCAAAGAGAACTGGCGCCGTCCGAAAGAAGAAGTCGAATTCCTGATGGGGCTTTTGTCCGCTTATCTGGACAAGAAAATCGATGCCCTGATCAAGCATAACTGCGTTTTCAACGTCATCGGCGAAATCGGGGATCTTGCCGAGACTCTGCAGAAAAAGATCGCAGAAGTCATGGAAGTTTCCAGAAAAAATACGGGTCTTGTCGTAACCTTTGCATTGAGTTACTCAAGCCGGCGCGAGATCGTGCGCGCCTGCCAAAAGATCGCCGAGCAGACGCTCCGGGGAGCGCTCCAGCCTTCCGAAATCACCGAAGAGACGCTTTCCAAAAATCTTTATACCGCGGACATGCCGGACCCCGAGCTTTTGATTCGCACGAGCGGAGAGATGAGGATCAGCAATTTTCTTTTATGGCAGATTTCCTATGCCGAACTTTATGTCACTCAGAAATTCTGGCCGGAATTCACCCGGGATGAATTTGAGAAAGCCCTTGAGGATTACAAGGGACGGGAGAGACGGTTCGGCGACACTTGCCCCGTCAGAGGCTCAAATCGCTAGATTCGAATGTCATGCGGTACTAACCTCTCCTGAGCGTATCGGCTCGTAAAACCGGAGGCCTCTCCCCGTAGGAGAGGGGAAAAACCCGTGCGGGCTTATAAACTTAGACAGTAAAATCAGGTCTCAGACGGGATGAGAGATCTGAGGCATCAAAGCATGGAGGAGTAAAAAGAAATCATGAACCAGCTTGCGAAACGGCTTTTAACGTCCGCAGTCTTCATTTTAGTCGCTGTCGCGGTGATTTTTTACCTTCCGCATTGGTGCTTTTTTCTTGTCGTGGAGGCGTTCATTCTGGTGGGACTCTACGAATTCTTTTCTCTCGCCGAGCAAAAAGGTCTGCTTGTCCACCAAGGATTCGGCCTTGTGTTCGGCGCGCTTCTGCCGTTCTCCGCTTATTTTTCACTCCAGCCCACGAACCTCCTGATGGTCTGCGTGGCGCTTTTCATTTTTC
>JAHFHJ010000181.1 GCA_023246985.1 Candidatus Omnitrophota bacterium
AAAAGGTAATAACGACCGCGCTCGCAAAAAAACGTTTCAGGTTCTTGAGACGGTTCATGCGTTGCTTAGGCCCCTTTCGAAAGATAAACATGAGAAAACTCATCAAAAAGATAGCATGAATCTCTCAAATTTCAATGGGTTGAAAAAGGATTTATCAGCTTAAGTTTAATGGTTTTTAAAGAAGTTCCCTAGCAGAGGCCAATGCTATAAATTGCTATAAAATGAACGCGGGTAATCGGCGCTAAAGATTCATCTGCAAACCATTGATTTCGGAGCAGTCATGAGCTATATATATGGGGCAACCCAAACCAACGACAGGCTTTGAACTGAGCGCGGTTATATCACCGAGGGGATAGAGCATGAATGTTTTGTCGATAAAAAAATCCTTCGCCGTTTTCTTTTTTCTGCTCTTGTTGCTCGCGGCCGCCCCGCTCTGGCTAAGATCCGAAACGACTGCAACAGATCCGGGATCTTTGCTCCCATTATCCGACCTCGCGATGCCCGAAGAGATCGGAAAAGTGCAGGAACGGTTCGCCGGCCGCCCGAAAGAAGGGGCGGGCAGCAACGCGAGAACGATCATCCAGATTCAGGATGTCCATGCGCACGTTGTCGCTCAGCAGAACATCGCCGCCATTCTGGAACGGCTGCGCACGGTGTTCGGCGTTGAAAAGGCCGCGCTCGAGGGCGCCTGGAGCACCACTTCCCTTCCCAAAAGTCACGCCATTCCGACTTCGCGCAAAAAGCAGCTCCTTGCCGGAACTTTGCTTGAAGACGACCTGCTCTCAGGCCCCGTCTTTGCCGCCATCATGTCCCCGCAGCCGATCACGCTCGTGGGAATCGAAGATGAAACTCTTTATGAAAAAAATCGCGCCGTCTTTCTGACTCATTCCGAAAAAACCATGGAGATTCGGGAAAAGCTTGATGCCCGCGGCGCGACGCTTCAAAACCTGCAGCGCGCATCCTGGGGGCCGGATCTTTTAGAGTTCGGGAATGTTTTTTGGAAATTCCGTGAGACCTCCGATCTTGGACAATTTTTTCCGGTGTTGCTAAAAAAAGCGGAAGCTCACGGCATCGCGATCGCCGACCTTGCCCAGATCCTTCTCTTCCGGGATATCCTGGCGTTTGAAAAAACATTGGAAAAAGAGAGACTCGACCGGGAGATAAAGCTCCTGATGCAGGCCTACAAAAATAACCCCTGGACCGTGGAAGAATTGATCCGCGGCGGCAGGATCCCGCCTGAAAAGCTTGGGCTTTACCCCGAGATCAAGAAACTGGCCCGCCTTTATCGGCTACGCGACTCCGTCTCCTTGCAGGAACTGACGGCGCAGATCGAAACTCTGACGGATCGTGTCCTTGGGATTCTCGCAGGAGCGCCGGAGGAACGCGCGCTATGGGAAAAGACCGGGCGGTTTTATCTCGCGAAAAAGATCCTTCTTTTGCAGGCAACGCCGGAAGATCTGAAGCGGTATGAAGCTGAAAAAATTCCGTTTGAGTCTGAATTCGTCGGGACCGGCCTTTCCGAGGGATGGGCCGTAGCGCTTGATTTTTATGAAGCGGTTAAAAAGCGCGACGAGATCTTTTTCCAAAAGATCATGAACGATCCCTCTCTGGCCGGAGATATCGCGGTCATCACGGGCGGATTCCACACGGACGGACTGTCTCAAAAATTCCGGGATGCGGGAATCCCCTATCTTACGATCATGCCCGAACTCGGCGGTACTTCCATGAATGAGAAGCTCTATACTCAAAGGATGAGCGACCCGATTCAAAGCCAGGCTTTGAATTCAAAGTCCGGCTTTGAACGGGTGAAAGACCAGACCCTCTCCGAACTCCGGAACCGCATCGAGATCGATGAGAAATTTCTTCGGGCCTTTGAGGTCCTCAATCAAGTGAATGATGTTCGCAGAGCGAAGGCGAGATTTTCAGGCGAACCGGTCACGGTATTAAAAAACGACGAGATCCGGGACCTCGTCCGGGGAAAACGCCTCGAAAGGAATCATGGCCCCGGGACTGTATCCGTCCTACCTCTGAACGTGGACGAATTTACGACCCTTCCGCATGGGGAACAACTGGAAATCGTTCGTGCCCTGATCAAGCGAGCCGAACAGCCGGAGCCCAGGCCGGCATTGATCTCTTCGGTCAGGGCCCTTAAGAAGATAGCCGAGAGCCCGGATTCCGCGGAGCTTATCGAACGGGTTCTCAAAAGCGGCGATTCGATCGCTTTGCTCAAGGACGGCGAACTGCTTGAAAGGTTCCTGCTTGCCGCCAATTCCGGCCGGGTAAAGTTTTTCGAGACAGAAGACGGGGGCATGGACGCTATGATTTTTCAGACACCCTCATTTCAGATCTTCATTCGTCATCACCCGCCGGTCATCGTTAAGAACGGCTACACCCACGCGAAATATCCCGTCCTCGCAGAAAAACCCGAATCCCTTAGGCTCTACCGGATCATTACGCTCAGCGAATCCCTTTATCAGGCCGCCAAGAATCCGGAGTTTCTGGCCCTCCTCGAGGGCCTTGTGTCCGAGATTCTTTCCAAAGAAC
>JAHFHJ010000182.1 GCA_023246985.1 Candidatus Omnitrophota bacterium
GTTCTCAAGATATTCGGCGCCCAGGGCGAGATACTTGGACGGCTGGTAGTTCGCTCCCACGTGGGTTTCTTCGTAGTAAAGCCCGTTATGATCCCGAAAACGGAACTCTTCGCCGGCCTTGATTTTCCACTGAGCATTCAGTTTCTTTTCAACATCATAAGTGTTCCAAATCCCAAAATCCCCGTTTTGGGCTGGTGACGCATCCACCCGAGGGCTGTAGATCCCCTGGATTATAAAGAGAGCCGCTGTTAAAAAATAAATAACTGGAAAACTCCTTCGAAAACTTTGAGAATGCGGGCTCATGCAGATTTCTCCTTTGCACGGGTTGACTGAGTGGATTTTAACAGTGTTTTATTAAATTTAATTTCTAAAATGCAAAAAAGGCCGCTTTAGAAAAACCGACGGGCTACGGCGTAAGAAAGCGCCGAGATCGCCGCCGAACACGGAATCGTAATGATCCACGCCCACGCAATATTGCCCGCAACCCCCCACCGTACGGCGCTCATCCGCTTCAAGGAACCTGCGCCCATGATCGCTCCCGTGATCGTATGCGTCGTGCTGACCGGGATGCCGAACGCCGAAGCCATGAACAAGCTTGTGGCAGCTCCTGATTCCGCGCAAAAACCGTCCACAGGACGGAGTTTCGCGACCTTCTGTCCCATCGTCTTCACGATGCGCCATCCTCCGGACATCGTACCAAGCGCGATCGCGCTGTGGCAGGTGATCACGATCCAAAAAGGAATATGGAATTCTTTTCCCAAAAGCCCCGCGCTGAAAAGAAGGCTCGCGATGATCCCCATCGTCTTCTGGGCGTCATTGCCGCCATGTCCGAGACTGTAGAGCGCGGCTGAGATAAGCTGGCCTTTTCTGAACCAGTGATCCACTTGGGCCGACGACTTTTTCCGGGCGATCCAGTGCACGATCACGCCGTAGGCGGCGCCCAGTAAAAAACCCACGATCGGGGAGATGAGAATAAAAGACACCGTTTTGATGATCCCGCTCCAAACCAAAGACCCCGTACCGGCTTTCACGAGCGCCGATCCGACCAACCCGCCGATCAGCGCGTGGGAGGAACTCGTCGGAAGGCCAAAATACCAGGTGATGATGTTCCAGGCGCAGGCGCCCATCAACGCCCCGAAGATGACCCGGCTGTCCACGATACGGATATCAATGATCCCCTTCCCGATCGTATTGGCGACATGAAGCCCGAAGAAAAGAAAAGCGATGAAGTTAAAGAAAGCGGCCCAAATCACCGCGTGCTGCGGAGAAAGAACGCGGGTCGAGACCACGGTTGCGATGGAATTCGCGGAATCGTGAAAGCCGTTCAGAAAATCAAAGGTAAGGGCGAGCAGGACAAGAAAAAGGATCCAAGCGGTCATGGGGATTCCGCCTAAGCGTGTTTAACGAGAATGGATTCGACCACGTGCACCACATCCTCGCAGACGTCCAGAACCGTTTCCGCGTCTTGATAAATGTCCTTCCATTTCACCACCGCCACGGGATCCTTGGCGAATTTTTCAAAAAGTTCGCCGAGCATGTCGTCCCGCATCTTGTCCCCGAGATTCTCGAGGTTATTCACTTCGACGCAGGCCTTCAGGATATCCTTGCTGCGCTTCATATCCCGGAGACCTTTGACGGCTTGGGAGACGCCTTTCACGGACATTTCGATCACCCGGGAGAACTCGGAAAGATTTCTTTCCATGCTCAGGATCTTATAGACGCGAAGGCGCTTGGTGAGGGTGTAAAGCATATCGACGATATCATCCAGTTCTTTGGCAAGATCGTGGATGTCTTCGCGGTCAAAGGGCGTGATGAAGGTATTGTTCAGCCGGTCCATGATCTGATGCGATACTTCATCCCCGCGGTGCTCGATCTCCTTCATGATCCCGACTTCAGTTTCATCCACTTTGTAATCGGCGACCATTCTTGCAAAATGGGCCGCCGCTTGAACGGCATAATCGGCCTGTTTGTCAAAAAGATCAAAGAAGCTCGTTTCTTTCGGAAGAAGGAAACCGAACGCCATGGCACACCCCTCCGCTAATCTTGACGATTTTGCTGTGATGGTTTTTGGATGGTTGACGGTTGTTGAAACGATCAAGGCCCATTCGGCCGCGCACAGTTTACCTAAAAAACTTGCCTTGTCTATCGAAAAATAAGCGGCATGGTGGGAGGGGTTTTAAAGAGAAAGCGCCGTCCCCTGAGGCTTTCCGGGGGCTGTCCTCCTCTGGAAAAGGATTTATCCCTTCGCTAAAAGCTCGTTGACCTTGGCCATGACGGCGAAAGCGTCGGCCACATAAAGCACATCGGCTTTACCCTGGGCCCAACCGCAGTTGGCGTCGGTATTGATCGCACGGCGTTCATTGATGAAACGCCAGCCGACCACATGCGGTTCTTCGCCGTGGCAACAGGCCGCAAGCCCCTTCGGATGACGCGGCGTAGAGCCGGTCTGCCCGACCTGGTTTAAATGGCTAATAAAGGAGAGGACTGCTTCTCCTTCGGCTCCGAGATCCACAAGCGACTTGCTGCTCCCCAAAG
>JAHFHJ010000183.1 GCA_023246985.1 Candidatus Omnitrophota bacterium
CCGGGAGATCGATTTTGCGGCGCGTTACGGCGGCGAAGAATTCATCTTGATGCTCCGGAAAGCCGGCCTGAAAGAAGCCGCCCGGGTCGCGGCCGAACGCATTCGCAAGAAGATCGAAGCAACCGAGTTCGAATGGGAAGGTACGCGGATTCCGGTCACCGTCAGTTTAGGCGTGGCGACTCTTCATCCCGGCGAGAATGTTCCGGATCCCATGGTCCATCGCGCTGATGCGGCGCTCTATCAAGCCAAGGAAGCCGGAAAAAACCGTGTTTGCATGGAAACCGAGTAGCTTTCACGCCTTGACCGTTCTTTCGAAAAACAATACACTTTGGCTCGCACAACGGGCAACGCGCAGCGAAAGAACAAAGCAATGATGTTGACCGTTGCGCGCAGAACAGTGCGCTGACTTATGGAGAGGTGGCAGAGTGGTCGAATGCGGCGGTCTCGAAAACCGTTATCCTCGCAAGGGGATCATAGGTTCGAATCCTATCCTCTCCGTTTTGCCTGTGCAAAACGACGGTGCCGTGACAGTTTTGGATAACTGTCTACGGCAACCGCCGCAGGCATCGAAGGAGGATTCGAAGGGAGCGCTTGTTAACAAATATGATAGGTGTCATATTTGTAAGCGCGGGTGGCCTACCGAGGCGTAGCCGAGGAGCCGAATCCTATCCTCTCCGTTCCTTTTATTTTTAAGAGCGTAAGTTGTTGTTTGACGGAAAATTTCATGTTTAGAATCCATTCTGATAACAAAGTTGCGTTATTGCGAGAGCAACTTTGCCCGAAACAATCTTGTTTTTGTAGAGAGAGATTACCGCGTTCCTGCCGTTCCGTTACGGGCGGAACAAGAAGCGCGTCTTCGTCATTTTTTGTTTTTGAAGAATATCTCGCGAAGAGCAGGGGCCCTCTCCACGGAACTCACGAAGAACAACTCGTTCTCCCGGAGCATTTTCCGCATAAAAAGCGTCGATTTCCACTGGAGATAAAGCGATTGCCACATCCCCAGGAAAATGTTGTTGTACTGTTCGGGCTGCAGGAAAAAGATCGGCCGGAGATCGTGCATATCATTAAGAGCAAACAGCTTTTTGATGATGGATTCCTTGGTCATGTGGTAGGAGTAGATCTTCTCGAAGAAGGGGGCTGCCTCGAAATAAGGGGGAGGCGAGACAAGGCTTGACGAAGGGCCGAAAGGCCAGCGTGAAGCGTAGTAATCGTGGACAGTGTAATAATAAATGGAACCTTCCCGGATGTTGGCCTTCTCAAGAGCGTCGAACAGTGCGATCGTCGTGAACTGGTGGTCCGGATGGTCCTCGTTCAACGGGCTCGGAGTGACGATGATCGAAGGACGGACCTTGAGAAGAATCTGCGAGAGATCGTTCACGAGGCTGTTCCAGGTTGATTCGCCCGTGTCCTTTGAAATGAGATCGGAAATATTATATTGCCGAAAGGTTTTCAGATCGGTCGTGCCAAGATAAATAGAAGACACGGGCCGGGACGGTGCATTGAACATGGAGCTCAGTGCGCTGTCAAAGTACCCAAGGTTGACGCAGTGCTCGGCCGGGATACCGCCCCAGAACGGGACCGTGACACTGTCCCACATTCTGACTTTTCCCTGGAAAAGGTAATGCTCCTTGCGGTCTTTGTAGAAGGCCTTGAATTTTTGTTTTCCGAAATCCCCCGCGGTGAGCGTGACGATGTAGGCATCGCGGTTCTCATAAAGGCCGAAGGCCGCAAGTTCGGCGTCGTCAGGATGCGGGGAAAGGACCAGAATTTTCGCCTTATTGATATCCGCGTTCTTGAAAAGATAAAGTTCCGTTACCTCATGTTCAAAATCAAGATGATGCCCCTTGAGGAAAATCCTTTCCGGAGCGGCCGGCGGAAGGACATTGCCGGAAAGAGGGCTCAGATTGAGATACCGGACCCCCCGCGATGTTTTTTCAAAGTATTGCCGAAAAATAGAGCCCCGGTAACGGATCTCAATAAAAGGCTTGAACAGAAGGCTTGAGATTCCAGAGCGTATCCTGATCTTCAGGAAAGCCGTGTCCCAGCCGGGCCGCGCCCTCGCGGGCCACTGAAGGCCGTCCCGGTCGAGTGTTGCCGGAACGGCGAACCTTGGCGGAAAAGCGTACCGGTAATCCGACCGGAGGGAATAATGGAAACCCGCGAAGTAGCGTATCTCATCATTGATATAAAAAAAAGCCGCAACGGATACTAAAATGAGAGACAGCCCAACCCACAGGTGAATTTTATTTTTGGGTAACAAACGCAGCATTTTGAGAAGATCCTCGATCCACTTCTGAAAAGGGGTAAAAAATAACGCGTCATTCTATTCTGGGGAGGGTACCTTGTAAAGGAACTCTTTTCCGCGCTAAATTTCCAGGCGCTTGGGAAATTTAGTAAGATTGATACAACCGCTTTTCGTAACAACCACGACATCCTCAAGGCGGACGCCGCCCGCGCCTTTGTAATAAAGTCCCGGCTCCACGGTAATGACCTGTCCGGCTTTTAGAATATCTTTTCCGACGCCT
>JAHFHJ010000008.1 GCA_023246985.1 Candidatus Omnitrophota bacterium
CCGGACCGACGATCTCGCGCATTTCTTTCAGGATCGAATGCATGAGATCCTCATTGAAGTAAAACAGGTTGGTATTAAAAAGCTGTTGACCCTCTTGGCCAAATCCGTTCCTTTGCCCAACCGTATAGAACAGACCTGCCTGTTTGGCTATTTTGGCGTCAATCTCTTCCCACTGATCCAATACGTTAAAGATCTTCGCGACTTCCCCGATCATCATCCGAATGATGCGAACGACTTCTTTGCCGCCCTTTTTATCAATGGCCGTTGCGGGGGTCACAATCTTCAGGATCGGTATGCGTTCTTCTACAACAAAACCTGCAACGATCGGCTCTGGATTACCCTTACGATTGTCACCATTACCAAAGAAGCGAACATGATACCAGCCATTTTGAGCCGGTGCATTTTTAGTAAAGTCGATCACGTAGTAGACACCCCATTGACCGTGACCTCCGGGTTGTCCTTTGGCTTTGTTAGCGCTGTCGACAGTCGGAAGACCTTGGGTTTCACCAGGCTCGATCTCGAACTTTGGTAGATCTTTTTGCTCAAGCGGTTCAAGGACCTCGATGCCGGCTTCTTTTAACGCCTGGGCATAAGTCCTGGGATGGGTCCGGCCTTCGACCACATCCCATAGGTAGATTTGCCCCATCAGCTTCTCATACGATTGTTTGGACTGGTAATTCACAAAGGGTTGAAAAGCCATTTTCCCGAATTTCTTGCTTGTGGCAAGATCTACCATGAAGAGCAACCGTGTCTCGGCATCCCCTACAAAGTATTTGTGGCCTCGGAGGGTCTCATGACGTCCAAGGTCTGTGCCTTTAGCCCCCATCCTGACCTGAAGCGGTTCAAGGCCGGCTAGTTTTTCTATCTCTCTTAATGCCACGATGATCTCTGCTGTTTCTCCCTTTTCTTCGGCGGCTTTCAAAACTGCCAGAGGGACTTGATATTTTGCTTCTGCCATCATAGGGTTCGACAAAATATTTTCAAGACGAGTACGAAGCCCTTTATTGAGCAACCACGCCTCACGCATTAAGCTCTCCCCGATCCCGCCATCTAAGGTATTCCATGTAAGAAATATTTTAGCCGCTGTAGCTAAATATCGCTGAATTTTTTCACTGAGAGTATTTAGATATTTCCGTTTTATTACACCCATTTTCAGCAGTTCCTCGTCTGTCATCAACGCTGTAACAACTGCATTTCCTCGCTTGGAAACCTCATCCAAAGCGCCTTTCTCTTCACGAACCTGCAAGGGAGCTTTAGGCCCGTTCGGGTCCCCCGCAGCTTCTTTGGGAGCTAAGTGCTTGTACGTCATTCCTATGACATAAATTCTGTCCGCTAAATCCTTGGTCGGATTTCGAGCGCTTTCCTCATCAATCCCCCAAGCTTTAAACACTTGTTTCAAATGCTCACTTATTTGCTCGGCCGACCACCGCATCTCGGAGCGGGGCTGGGGGGGTTGGGTGGCGGCGGTCAGCGCCTCGGAGGCCGCTATCCTTTTTGCGTGATCGACTGCGGACTGGCGCGCAGTGCCGCTGGCGCCATAAGCATCAAGCAGTTGAGCAAAAAGCATGGGAGACGCGGTTTCGACCTTAAGGGCTTCGACAAGCTGGGCCTCGGTCGCGCCCGGGACATAGAAGAATCCCGAAAGTTCCGCAAAAGCGACACGGCCCGGGAAAAGCGGAGACCGCTCGCGGGAACGCGGGAAGACATAAATACTGCCGCTCCGCGCCACAACGTTGTACGGGATATCCGCGCTTCTTAGAATATCGATAAAATCGAATGCCGCGGCAACTTTCGCATCAGACGTCTTACTCGAAAAGATGAGCGCCCGAGCGGGATAATCAACAAATTTCGAAACAACAACCCCCGGGCGAGATAGCGCCGGCAGTTTTTCGCGCTTCGCGAGGTCGATCGCTATCTTTTCCGGAACATTCAAGAAAGCCTGGAAATGACGCTGGCGAACCGAAGCTCCGGCGCGGATACTGTTGAAAGCAACCAGGGAATTGGCGCCGATCTTTTCGGAGATCAAAACCATCAGACGCAGCGCTTCTTTCGTCATCACCTGAAGAGGTTCGGCCGCAACATCCGGGAAGAAGAGCGCGTGGTCGCGCCGGAGCGGATTGGCATTCCGGTTCACTTGGACCGGGATCCCGTCGATCTCGATCGTGAAAAGTTTCTGAGCTTCACGCCAGATCCGGATCTCGTCAAAATCCGGCATGGCCGCATCGGGTGTTTCCACCGACTGAAGATCGACCCATGGTTTTGGAGTACCTGCTTCTCTCGTTTTTCGACCTAAATTTTCTGTATTTGAGAAATGATATTTCCCCGGGACCTTAGTAAACTTCAGCGGAATCGCATATTGATCGCGCGTGAGATTGCCGGGTTCGGAGGGCAAATACCGTCCCGCATCCAAATCGGTCTGGATTCGTTCTGCAAAGCGCCCTGTCGGGTCCCCCGCCTTTTCCCCCCTCGCCTCGGAACGCGGCATGCCCGGCCCTGGTACCCCCGGTCGTTCCGGCTGCCCCTGTCCCGCTGCCATCGCCTTCCGGAATTGCTTTTCTTGCGTGGGCGTCAGCCGGACTTCTGATCGCTTGGCGGGCATCATTAGCGCTTCCGCAGCCATGTAAACCACTTCCTTTGCCGATGCTTCATCGTCGTTATTCATGTCCATAAGGGCATCTTGCTCTTCCGGAGCAAGAACCGACCACAACCGGCTTTTCAACGCCTCTTTTTCCTGCTGGGCACTTAGGGCTTTCGCGTCCACCAGCTGTGCTACCCGCTTTAAATCTTTCAAGAATCTTCGAAATAGCGCTGTGCTTTTCAGAACTGTATATTCAATATCTTTCGAGATTTGTTTGCTTGAATCATCCCCGCTTTTATAAGCCACATCCTTGGCCAGCATTTCATTATCGTTATTCTCATCCATAAAAATATCCCGCTCGTCAGGGGTTAGCGCCGCCCAAAGCCGGTCTTTCAACGTTTCTCTTTCCTGTTTGGCATTGGGCGCATTGGTATTCAAAAGCCGTCTGACTACCCTCTGATCATTCGAAAATTGAGAGGTTTTTTCCAGTATCGCATTTTTTACCTTAGCATCAACTTCCTTGCTTTTCACATCCGCATTTTCATACAGCTCATTCTTGGCTCGGAGCTCATTATCTTTTTCCACATCCATGAGCGCATCTCGCTCTTCAAAGGTCAGGGTCGCCCAAAGCTGGTCTTTCAACGTTTCTCTTTCCTGTTGGGCATTGGGCGTGTTGGTATTCAAAAGCATTCTTGCATGCCGCAACTTAGCAGAAAACCTTTTACCGAGCGATTTAATCTTGTTTTCTTTGACCGTTTGATTTTGTTTTAATTCCATACTGCTGAGTTGCTTGTAAATATCTGTTTTTGCCGCGTCGAAATTCACATTTTGTCGCATTAGCTTTTTTCGGATCACAAGGCTCCATTTGAAAAAATCACATATTAAGTTGCCCCATAGCGCATCCTTGATCTGCCTGAGCTGACCTGGCGCGGTTGGATCGTTTAAATTCAAAAGCCGGCGCACCTCGCGCAACCTGCCGCGATACTTACGCGCCAATCGATTTCTATCAATGATCTTTAGAGCCAAATAGGCGCTGTGAAGCAATCCTGCCGACATAGCCCCGGCGCCAATCAGGACAGAACTCCCTAAAATCGTAGTGAAGAAAATAACGAAGGGCGTCGGTAGCTGCAATTGCTCAGCCATCGAAAACAAGTAAACGGGAGTCGTGCTGTCCGCTCCGGGTATTAGGAACGCCAGGATTGGTTTTCCGATCTGAGCCGCGAATACCATTGGATAAAATGTCGCAAAGGCGCTTACAATCAGAATGATGGCCCCCAAGGCATAAGTTCCCCATTGCACCCACTTGGTTTGGACTGGTTTTTTATCTTTATCAATTTTCCCAAGACCAAACAACCAACTCCAGCCCGAGATCATCCCAAACGCAGATACGAATATTGTAGAGGCTCTCAAGATCAGATCCTTGGGGACAGTACCCATCGGCAGCAAAAAATAAATCCCGAATAGAAACCCTGCCGATATCAAAGTAAACGGACCCCATTCCTTCCACCATTGCTTGATCATGCTAGTACGTTTGGCTGATGGAACCAGCTGCCACGATATCGGCGTATGCACGAGCGAGGTTATCAGAATAAAAGTCGTGAGCCCGATCGGTAGCCCAATACCTGCGACAACAGTCACAAGCGAGACTGCTGTAATTAAAAAGAGCCCCCGGAACAATTTGAAATGTTCGACATAGGCAGGATTTCCTTCGCCAACAACTGCCGCTACCCAAGTTAATCTCGGTGGCAGTTTGAAAAAGCTATCCGTGGCGTTTTTTTTGTGCCAATGCTGGTGCCACCATTGAACAAATCCAGGATGACGCCCAAACGCATGAAAATAAACGATCCACATCGCAGTCGGAAATTGCTTAACAAGATAATAGGTGTCCAGGACGATATTCGGAACCAACATGACCACTGAACCTATGAGTTCTACAAGTCCTTCGAAGAAAAGCCCAGTGGCATCCAGAAAGCTTTTTCCTGAATCTATGAGCGGTATTTTGGCCATGGGTTGTCCGGTTAAAAACTTGAAGCAGTTCCATACAAGCGCGATTGGACTTACCAAGAACAACATGATACCTTTCAGAATTGCGCCAATCGGCTTGTGGAATTTCGGATGAATAAGAAGCGCCATGATCCCTACGAATGCGATTTCTCCCATGAACGGATAGCCGACTTCGATCGTCCCGGGATTGAACATAGCCTTAAACGTCAATATAAGCTGGATAAGCCATACTAGAGAAGAAATTTGTCCGCGGACAACGAGTGATTGTTCGTATTTTTCTCCAGGGGACAATTTGGGCATACGCATTCCGAATGCCTGTTTAACTTTGATGGCGTTGCTGATGCCGACCGTTATTTTCCAAAATAGGAGTAAGCCTATCGCAGTTCCTATCCCCATCCATAGCGCCATCATCCCTAAAGATGTCCCTATCACTCCGACAATCACAAAAGCTGGCATGAGGCCCATAAATGCCGCTACCAAGCGCGGATATTCGGCAATCCGCGGCGCTATAATCAACGACATCATCTGGGGCTGATCGAATACAGGACCCCATCTCGTAACCTTCCGGTTGAATTCCTGGGGATAGTTGTACATGGGATCTTCGCCGATCAGGAAGGTGGGGATGCGTTTTGCCCCGCCGGCCAGAATTCCCATCAATTCGTCTTCACTTTTTGGAAAAACGTCATCGCTTGCCCTCAACCAGTCGTAAAAAAACCAAATCCTTTCATAAAAGCGCGGGCGAATCGCCTTCCTATAGAACCCTGGCGTGTCTGGCAGCGGGTGACCCTCGGAATCACAGATTTTTTTGTCATTATTAAGATACAAATATTTTCCCGGGGGGCGATTCTCATCTTCCACCCAACCTTGCGCTTCCGGCGTGTATTGCAGCATTTCCTGGGGAACATATTTCATCTCATTAGCATGAATCGTGGTATACCGATCTGTGAACTCCATCCTTCCGATGTACATAATATTGTGATTGCGTGGATCCGCTATGACCGGGAGAACTTCTTCCAGCAAACTGCCCTTACCGTTATACTTAATAACATTGCCTGGATCGAAAACCATTGTGGCAAAAATTTCATCAGTCCTGTCATTTACATTTTGCGCGCTCGCAATATTCCGCCTCCTGATTTGCCTCAAATCATTACCTTCTCCTTCTTTCAGCTCTTCCGGGTCTCCGCCAATGACACCGTCATCTTCCGGTATGATCCCGGATCGCCCTGGCGGCGTTATGAGGTTCGGCGAGTCAATATCCGTAATAAACGGAATGCGCTTATCGGTTTGAGTGCCCGGCGCCCTCAACTTTCGTCTTTGGAACCTGTAATCGCCCGGCTCCGTATAATCGGGATCCACGTTATACTTCGGCTCGACACGGACATACTCCTCATCCGTCTGTCTCATCCACTCTTGCAGCATGTAATGCGTCATGGGTTTTGTTAATTTCGCCGGGCGCATAAAGACATACAATCTTTTTCTGACCTCGAGATCCATTGCTTGAAGACGTTCCAATACCGCTTGTTTAGTTTTTCTGAAAATTTCTTTAAATTCCTCTTCTGACACATTTTCATTTTTGGCGAATACTTGCAGCACGATAGCATAATAAAGATTTTTATCCTTATTTTCAGCAGCCCCTTTCAAAAGTTTTTCGGCCTCGCCTGGCTCCCCGGATCCCGGGGCGCCAAAAACGTGCTTAAAATTGCTGGCGTCACCCCATTGCATGACGTCTTTACCGACTTCGCCGCGCATTGGAAATGCCATACTTACAGTCAACTTATGACTCTTCGGGATTTTGTCCCATTGAGTAAAACCGTTCGGCAATTTCATTTGATTTTTGATGCGATCGGAAACCGCCGCTAAATCCTTTGTCGTGTACGGACCTGTAACCGAATCCTTGCCCCCCGATTCAAAACCAAACCACTGCAATAAAGGCCTGATAATTTCACGATAGGCCTTAATGTTTCTATAGGGACGATCCATAACATAAACCACGATAGCGGCAAGCAGGTATTTATCGGGCATGATCAAAATCAGGTAATAAGCAGTCGCTGCTAGCAGGACCATGGCCGAAGGAGCAAAAAATGAAAAGTTGTACCCTAGCAACATAAACAGGACGATGCCAACTGTGAGCGCGCGATTGATCCAGTGATACACAAAATGTTTTCTGGTCATCTTCTCACGTTCGCTTGTCAACGGATTTCGATTTTTGAACCAGGCGTAAAGCCCTCGGGCCAACCCGTTGATGAGGGCGTATACCAGCATTCCGATCCCTAACAAATATAAATTATTTTGTATATGCCATTTTTCTAAGCGGTCAACAAATCCGCGATACGGATCTTTAATCGTATCTAAAATAGCCCGGCGAACTTTTTCGTTCCCTCGAAAATTCCAACTCCAACGCATTCTTTCAAACCAACTCACATTCTGATATTGGATGTTAGGCGGGATCTCATGCCTCAAACGCTCATTCGTGATGCGCTGCTGCCACATCGCATTGATCACCCGGTTGTCACGCAACATATCCCCCTCGGAAATCTTAAATGCCTTCGCCAAATCTAATTTGCTGTTGGTATCGGAGTTTTGGGCGTCCACCGAAGCAAGAAACTCTTTGGCGGAAAGCTCGGTATTAAGCTGATAAAGTCCGCGGGGTGTCTTGATCCTCGACGTATGCCATGGCCGTGTCGCATCGAGCGCGATCTCACGATTGATCTCACGCCGGATGTTTATGGCGTCATCGAGCAATAAAGTGACCATCTCAGGGGCAATATTCTTATTGATAACAGCGCTAATGAAAGCTTCCCGCTCCGAGTCCTTCATTATCGATTTATCCGGATGCATACCAAGTTTTTGCAATTCCTTTTGAAAGCGCGACAATTCATCAAGGATCCACTGTCTTAACACTCCCGGATTCTGCTGAACTTCTGGAATTTCCTTAGATAATCCTATTTCAAGCCATGAATCAACCTCGAATAAGATTTTCTCTTTCGCTTGAGGCGAAACGACATCGGCTCCGGCTCGCCCCATCGCCTCTTCTACCTTCTCCGCCAGGTCGAACCATGCCTGGATCCGTTCGAGCGAAACCTGGCTCGCGTAAGCCAAATCTCCCAGTTGATAAACCCGCCTTTCTTTCAGCGGCACACCAAATAAATCATAACGGTCTCGAAGCATCTTGGCGCGTTCCAGCTTTTGACGCAAAGTTCCCAAACTTTGATCAAGAAGAACTGATGGATCCAAATTGGAATTATAAAGCGCCAGCGCCTGCCGGAACACCTGCTTCTCGGCTGGCGTCATTTTCGAACTCGAAATTCTGGCCTCCACTTCATCACGCGCAATTTGTTCCATGCGCGCAAAGAAATTACGCTGTTCTTCAAGAGGTAATCCAATAAATTCGAATTGTTTCCAAATGCCGGCGCTTAGCCCGCCAATATGTCCCCATGCTCTATCTTTGGGTCCGATTTTCTTGTTAAAAACCTCCTCATAGACCCGGGAAACATGTCGCGGCAGAATAATCACTTTCATGATCGCTTCATCAGCCAAGTAGCCCTCGGCATTCATTAATTTCAGAACCTCTGCCGATTCCTCGTCATTGATTTGAACTTTCCATATCGCAGCAGCCCGCATGCGGATCAAGGGATATTCAAAATTCCGGGCTAATCTTTCACTCAACGATTCATACCCTTGAAGACGATCGTTTTTAATGCGAAGTACCGCCGTCGGAAGGAAATGGTCCTTAAAATCTTTCTCTGAAAGCCATGAATCGTTCAAAGCTCCGTACCGCAGGCGGAGCCATTTCGGGAGGACTCCATCCAGGACCGTTTCATTCTCTTCAAGAATTTTCATTTGAGCTCTTGAAACATCAAGACGCGTCGAGCGTTCTTCTCGAAGGCGAAGTTCATAGGTCGTGGTTCCGTTATCAACCGGACTTGTCCAAAGCTTATCCCAAAGCCGATTGTCTGCAAATTCAACCAAGGATCGATGGAACCCGATATGCTCTCTTTCTCGGACAAAATTCTCCACGCTATTTTGGATATTGGGAAAAATGAATGCCCACCCCGCCGCAGCTTTGGCACGAGAGTCTTGGCCTGACACTGAAGGTGCATCAACTGCGACCAAATGAACCCAACCATGGTAGGCATTCCCAAGCCGTTCAATCCACTCGTCACGGTTGAGGTCAGGATCTCCCTTCAGGCGGGACACCATTTCATCCGTCTCAATGCTAGTCGGTAACCATCCGAAATTTTGTCTCCACGCATAATAGAAATCCGAGCGAATATTTCCGGCCTCTTCTAAATCAATGTAGTCAAGATTGGGATCGCCTTTATAGGTGGTACGCACTCTCCTATTAAATATATTTCTTTCTTGAAAATTCATGGGGCTGGGAATATCGGTTTTAGGATTTAGCCTCTCGCCTTGCCGGGCGTCGTAAAGAACTGAGGGTATGCGTCCCCAAGGGAAAAACCGCCGATTATGCTCATAGTTTTTAAGTTGAACAAATATCGCATCCTCGAAATAATCTCTCAGATATTGGTCCAATAGCCTGTAGTCTCGATAACCAAAATCATAAAGGCGTGTCACTACACCACTGACTCCGCCCCGGGAAGAAAAACGCAGGGCCCTTTGGAAAACCGGATCCGCTTTTGTTTTTTCAATAATGATGCGATTGGCGCGTTCAAGCATTTTTTCGATAATGGCTTCGTATTTGATTTTCAATCCGATATCCCAACGCGTTTGATCCGGGTTCCGCTTCAGTTGAGTCAGTAGATGACCCAATTTTGAGTTCTCCATTTCTTCAGGAACACCGGAAGGAAAATCCTTCGAACTATAATCCGCTTTGTGATGCGTCATGTACACCGCCTGCCAGTACAATTCATTTCCAACTTCCTGCGTTAAACGCTTATCGATGTCCTCCAGACTTTGATTTAGATTCAACCCAAGTTTAGCCATGCGCTCAGACGCAAAATAAAAAGCTTCCCCTTCTGTAACCTTCCGTCTTTTAAGATAATTAACACTAGCTATCGTCTCGTCCCGCTCGGTCAAAAACTGTAAATTCTTTTCTGTTTCGTGGCGTTCAGTCGGACTTTCCCATGATTCAATTTTGCGCTCGCGAAGTTCTTTGAGCAAACCCTCGCCTGAACGTTTGATTGCTGTTTGGGAAGTATTCACGACCTTAAAAAATTTCGCAACGCTTTCATTCGAGTCTAAATCCAAATTCACTTTTGGATAATTACTTGAAAACTCTTCGAGCTGATCAACATACTGGGCCAAGCTGGATTCGGGAAGAAGGGCGCCTTGCGGCCTTGCGGTCCAATTTTCTTTTGCGACCTCAAAAACCCGGATCTTTCGATCAATGAACTGTTTCATTCGATCAACCGACCATCCTCTGTGAATCATTTCGAGAACTTCGGTGGACAAAACACCCGGATATCTCCCCAGACGATGCTGCTCCCGACTATCAAAATCAATGCCTTGCGTGGTGCGGTGATACCGTAAAACTTCATCACGTAACTGCACCATATAATTGAAATATTGACCGAGTTCGGCGATCGGAAGATTGTTGTCTTTTTTGAATTCAACGAGCGCGGAAAGAACGCCGCGGGAATTAGAATCCATGTAGTCGAGCGGATATTGGGTGGCAAGGCCTGACTTATTGTAAAGATCCCGGACTTGGGGAGCGGTTTTATAAAAATCATGGATATCGCGGCGAATCGCCGCAAGCGCACCTGTTTCATGCTCTTCGTGTTTCGGTTCCGATTTCCCGAGCTCTTCGATCATACCATCCAGGACAGCCCCCAAATCGACCGGTTGTGCCGCAGATTCGCCGTGAAGCTTGGCCTTTTGAGCCTGCTGCTCCTTCGCATATTGTTCCACGGCATACATCATGCGAAAGATCACTTCGCCAAAGAGCATCCCGTTCTTGAGGCTCGCGCTCTCTCTCTTGATCTCGCGCTGGTCCGCATAGGATATCGCATCATCAGCAGCCGCCTTGAGAAGCCGGAGCCGGAACGCGGAGGGCATGGAAAGGAATTTCTCGTCATTCAATCCTCCGTAAAGCCCCTTCATTACCCGGGCTTGTTCCTGCTTAAGGGTATGAGTGGCGAGGGAAACAAGCACGCGCAAGCGATCCATCCTGACCTTCTCATCAGGGTGCCAGATCTTTCCCATAAAGCTTAGAAATTGCCACGCTGTGATATTGGACAAGTCTTTGATATTTCCGTAAAGCGCCAAATTTTCACCGAAATTTGAACGGTAGAGTTCATTGATGATCTCGCGGACCTGATTAAAAACTTCGAATGTGTCCTCGCGGGTCAGGAACTTGAAGTGGGGTTGTTCGCTGATCTCTCGCTCCGTATAATTCACCCAATCGATCAGGGACTGCTGCGCGAAGCGTTGCTTCAACTGTTCGGAAGTTTCTTCTGATCCCAGAAGGCGCTGCTGCTCCGCCCACACCGTAAAATCAACCCGCTTGTCCTTCACCTGGACCATACCGCTTGACATGCCTTTACCCGTCAAACGATCGATCTCGGCCGGAGTGAAGACCGGGGCCGCCGGTGGGGTATCGCTCTTGCCCCCCCGTTCATTTTTCTCGATTTGAGCCGCAATATCTTGCAGTACTTTCCCGAGAAAAGTGAAGTCACGATCTAATCGTGCTTCGAAATCACGTTTGAAATCGTCCGTCAGCCTGTCGGATACAAATTCACCGGTTTTCGCCAGATCCATCCTCTCAATCTCAGCGGGATCAATGCCCTTCAGGACCGAAGCGGCATAAAAAAGATAGATGCCCAGGACCCGGAGGTCCGTTTTCTTGTCCAATATTGAATTCGTCGCTTCCTGACTTTTCGCGACCAGCATTTCCGTCGAAAGAAGGCCTTCCACGACTTGCGCGAAATTGAGCCCCAATTTTTCGTTGCGCGGGATCCGGATCAAAAGTTTCCGGAAGTCCTCGCTGTTCAACCGTCCGCCAAGATATTCCGACTGGGCGAGCTTCTGCATCAGATCCAGCATCACAAAACGCTCTTTATCCGTGAGTTGCATCACGTCGAATAACCGAACCAAAATATCCTCGACGATCACCGCTTCGGTCAATCCGCCCGTGATCTTCCCGTCAAATCCCCGCTCAACAACCGTGAGGTCCGCATGAAAAACCGTTTCCCAGAATTTCCGCACCGGCTCCGCGTACCTGCTTTCGTTCTCCGGATCTGCGTATACGGCATGCGGTTCCTTCGACTTGCGCGGTTGGACTTCCTCGAGCTTTTCATATACGACCGCTTCGGAAATGGTTTCGCCTGCGGGTATCGTTATGTTGATCTTCTGGCCCACGAGATCCGGGTGTCCGTCTTTCACGATCCATGTCCCCTCCGCCACGACTTTCATCTGACTATCCAGTATCTTAACCTTGCCGTCACCCTCTGAGACGACCTTCCCGCCGCTTTTAACCACGCTCTCAATTTCGGACGGATCGATAAACGTATTCGTCTTAACTTCCATGACCCCACCGTCCTGCACCTTGATCCGGACCACTGACGGATCGTCTTTCGGGATGATCAGTTCCCCCTGACCCGTAATGATGCCTTCCACTTTCACGTCCGGCGCCTGTTGCTCTGGCGGTTGCTGTTGCGCCTCAATACCAGCGATCTTCTGATCCAATTCCTTCAAAGACTCCCTGAGACGGGCCATATCCCGGACGGCAGGCTGTTGATACGACACGTGAGGAAGAGGTTCATGTCCAGCAGCTTCAATTTCGGCCGCCTCGTACGGAAGTCCGGCAAGCAGAAAGGTGTGCGACAAATTGACCAAGGATTTCCGGAATTCGAATTGCAGTTCTCCGAGTTTTAAAGCGTCATTTTCATTGAGGTCGAACATCATCAATACGTCATTAACGGTTTTGACGGAACGCCCGTGTCCGGCCGCCGCACGATAGTCGCGGACGGCATCCACCGCTTTATAAGAGGAAAGCTGATATTCTTCAGCGATCTGCACAAGCCGGATGCGATTGCGGACAAAAGCGGCATATTCGTTCAACGCTTGCAATTGTATCTCACCCTCACGAGGATCCATCTGCAATTCGGCTAATTTCCGCTTGGCCTTCTCTACTTCAAAAAGAGCATTTTTTTCACGGTCGATCAGAATCAGGGTGAGCTCCCCCCCGACATTCGGCTGAGGCCCGGCAAGGACACCTAGCTGAGAATTGAACCACCGCTTGTTCCACGCCTGACGCTCATCCGCTTCGGCAATACGGATATTTTTAAGAATGGATTGGTAGCGGGGATCACTGAAAGTGTGCTCTAAAAGCTTCTCGATGGCTTTCTGGCCGACCGCCTCTCCATTGAAAACCCGATCAAGAAGATTGGCGGTCGGGACTTCCAGTTTGACATCCGCCGGGATCCTCGTGATGTACTTGAACATATTTTCGGAAATCTTAAGATCACGCTTGGCGGTCTCCACCATCACCGCCGTCCGGGCCACGGCGTCAAAGATCGCGTGCCGGTCTTCCAACGCGGCGCCAACATTCCCAAGGCGAGCGACATCCATGCGCTGCGCCGCTTGCTGCTCGCGGATCTCTAGGATCGTTCGCGCGCGCAATACGTCCTCCCAAGCCAGACGGACAAGACGGCGCATGAAATCCTGGCGGAAACGGGCGTCATCCTTTGCTTGTTCAGCCCGGATCGCGGCTTTGTCTGCCTGCGTATCCGTAAGCGCTTCCAAAGGATCGTAGGTAAAACGAAGCCCTCCCTGCACGCCGTCCCCTCCAAAACCCGGCAGACTGAAAACTTCAGCACCCACACCGGCATGGCGTAAATATCGGTAGTGTTCCTGGACATTTTTGAGGGTTTGGGCAAGATCGGCGTTCGATCTTTCGACGCGGTCATCGGTGACGCGCACTAAGCGTTCGCGTGTTTCTTGATCCATGTTCAGCGTTATTTTGCCACCATTGATCTCCTGCATCCGCCGGCTTTCTTCAGGCGTCCAAGCCTCCGGCGCAATAGCACCACCTTTGATGGCTTTATCAAGAAGTAGCAACCGCAAATTAAGTTGATGAATCAGCTCATTATCCTCCTGAACGCTGGCGTTCACATCCTGGATGGCCGTGTAAAGGTTCTTCTCGCCAGATGCCGCAAACCCGCTCCCGGCTTTCTGATGATATTCCGCAATCGCCTTTTTAATATCACTGATCAGGCGCTGCGCTTCCTGCTTCTGCTGGTCGGTATTGAAGATCTGATCTTCCAGGTTCTGAAGGACCAAAAATGCGCGAACCAAAAAATCATGCCGATCCTCAAAAGCCCTGCGATGATTCTCTGCCGTGACCTCAGAATCAAGCCGGATATCTTTTGACAAATGCCCGGAATAAAGTCTGAGACTGGCGGATCCGCCCAAGCCAATTCTTGACTGGGACCGCTCCTCACCCGGCACGTCTGGAACGACGCCTGGGCTTACTTCGCCCGGCGAGGATGTCGAGGTTTTTGTATAACTCGAAATGAATGGGAACAACAGATAAAGCTGCGTGTAATTTCTTTCTTCCGTCGCAGCACGAAGTGCCCATTGAATTCGGATGCGTTGATCGGCGATCTCGTTGTCCACATTGGAATCAAAATTCCGCCGGCTTTCCGGCGGAAGCCATTGTTCCATACCCTTTTGGATATCCGCAGGAAAATCGGGCTCTGCAAGGAAAACATCGCGCGTTTCGAAAGCATATTCAAGCCGGTCGCCGACATCATGTCCTAACAGACGGACATAACGCTCCTTGGCTCGCTCACGCTCCGCCTCCAAATTAACAATAGCTTCGTCAAATTCCAACTGCCGGAACTTGGCCCAATTGATCTGACGTTTAATTTCAACTATTTTCCGAGGTTGGGACTGCGCCTTTTGACGCTCCAGCTCTTGAATCAGTTTTACTTCCGCGGTCTTACCCGCTGTGAATTCTTTGATACGAAGATCGATCTGATCGATGAACTGCCTCTGCCGGAGGACCCTTGTCACAAGATCACGGGTATGCGCCGTTTTCAAATTTTCTGATTGGAGAAAAACCTGGTAGAAAAAATCAATCTGTCCGTCGTATTTCTTATTGATATCCCAGGTGCCAAAAAGACCCGCTCCCGTAGCTCCCGGGATCAATTTAATGGCTTCCGCGCCGCCCGACAGAAACGGATTGCCTGTAAATGAAAACTTCTGCCCTTGGTCTCCGAGTTTCGCCAGATCCGCGCGCACCGATTTGAGAGTGAATTCCAGTGCCGGAATATCGCGACGGGCGCGCTCCCGTTCTTTTTCGGAAGCGCGCGTATCCGCCAGGATCTTTTGGGCTGCTTCTATTTTTTTCTCAAGGGTCCCTTGAATAGGTACCGTGCGGCCTTCTACTGTCTTTTCATAGCCGGCCTGGCGCTCCCATACTCCCCGCATGATCCCCGGCATGGCCTCCTGAAGCGCTTTATGTTTCGCCGCATTCACCTTCTGGATGTCCGCCCAGATCACATCGCCGGATCGAGGTTCACCTTTGAATAAGTCGCCGAATTTCTCAAGGGCCGACCGGCTTTGCGGACTCACGGCTCGCTCGTATTCCACGAACAATTCTCGCTCGAACTTTTGCAGGTCTTTCAGAGTCACGTTGCGTTCATTCTCCGCGATACGGCCATCGCGATTCAGGTCGATCTCATCGATCGTTCCCTTGAATTTGAAGCCCGCCATATCCAGCGTCTGGATAAGCCGCTCCAGGGTCTCCCAAGAGACCAATTTTTCAAGATTCAAGTTTGCGTTACGGCTTGCTGCAAGACTGTTTTCCAAGGTTTTTCCGTCGATCACAGTCTCGGGAGATTTATATTTTTCTTCGAGTGCTTTGAAAAATGCCTCGTCCAGAATTTTCCCCTGGGTCAAAGTCTTTTTCGGATCGCCTTGAAAGTCACGGTCAAAGCGGGCCACCGTACCGGCAACATCCGCCGAAAAACGGTCGATCTCGGCATTGATCTGCTGCTGCTGGTTATAAGCATCCTCGAGCTGCCGTTTCGCAAGATCATATTGTTCACCCGCCGCTTTGAAACTGAGCGACCACCCCGCTTCATCTAAAAACTGATCGCAAGCACCCTTAAAGATCTTTTGGGCAATGATAAAACGCTCCTCCGCCATTGTCGCTACTGCCTGGGCCCTTTCCGCTGACGCACGAAGGTCCTCAAGATTCGCTTTGATCTCCTGAGCATCCTGATAATATTGAAGCGCAAGACGCTCCCGCTGGATTGAATGGATCATGTCGTGGGTCTTGCGGTCCCGATCGAAGGTAAGCGGCATTCGCAGTTCAAATCCGCCGGTAAAGTTGTAAAAGATACGCATTTTGAAAATAACGGCCATTTTCTCGCGGGCTTTGTGATACGCCGCATCAAGCATTTTTTCGGCATAACGAGCTTGCGCGGCCGCAAGATCCAGGTTGGTCGTCGGCGTTTCCGGGATATCGATCCCATATTGCTTCAGTTTCTTGAGGGCATCCTCCCGCACTTGTTTTAGCAAAGCGGGGTCTTTGCCCGATGTTGGATCTTCAAAGGATGGCTCCAGCACGATCTCCTGCCCCACGACCCCGATCAAGCTCCCGAGAAAGCTTTTGATCTGCTGCTTTTCCAGCCGCAGGTCCGCCAAATCCCACTCAAGTTGTCGTCGCAATTTCCCGACCGCGAATTCCGCGTCTGTATCCATGTTCTCCGCGGTCCGCGTGATGGCCTTCTGCCAAACCGGCTCCAGTATCTTCAAAGTCTCCGTAAGTTCATTTTCCAGAATCACCGCACGGTGATATTTATTCAGGTGGGTCCGAACCTCACGAACCACACCTGCGATCTCTCGTTTCAGCGCAAGCTGGCCATCGAGATTAATATACCGAGAACGATCGACACGCGGCGTCCGCGTCGGATCCACCAGATAAAAAACGCCTTCCACGCCGGCCCCTGAGCTTCCGGAGAAAAAATCCGTCCCTGCGCGAACTATGAAACTGAGCGTAAAATTTCTTTCCCGCAAACTCAGCTGCGATTTTGCGTGTGCGATCCACTGCGAAGCTTCACCGGTTTTCAAACTTTCGTTGACCGCCCGTTCGATCAGGTCGTTCCTCGTAATGGGTTTTCCGCTTTCAAAGGGCGGCAGATCCAGGATAACGGCCTCACCGGCTTTGGATTCCGGCTGAGCGGACGGCGCATTTTTCGGGTTCAAGATCTCCGCTATCGAGCTCCTGAACACTTGCCGGAGGACTTCCCTCTGTTGATCAGAAATGGCGGAACCGAAGACGCCTTCCGGTTGGGACTGATCCGTCAGCAGATTGTCGAGCTGTCTTGAATAATCTTCTTGCGTCAATTTCGAAATGTCTTTTTGCGGCGCGTTCTCAAGCAGATGCGCCATAAATCGAGCGATAAAATTCTCGATAAGCCCTTCGCGCAACTGTAAAGATTTTGCTGTCTCGGCGGGGATCTGTCCGGTATCCCGGCCATGACGCAATTGGGCTTTCGTCTCATTGATCAAAAGACTGGCCATTTCATCGGCGTAAGCTTCCCGTTTTTGTTCTGCTTCAAAACTAAGCTGCTCGAGCTTTTCCGCATCGGTCAAGTCCAGCGCCTGATCCATCACTTTTTGCGCAGTCACTCCCACTAAGCCGGCCCATCGCAAGGCAGTCTCTTGCTCGGCGGTAACCGGAGGTAGCATTTCGGTAGCCTCCGAAGCACCGCCGACAAGACCGGATTGGGAGGTTTCTCTCCATGCCGCGGCAGGCTCATGCGATTCCGTTTTCTCTGCACCCGTCAGTGGAACAATCTGATTTTCCATTGCGGCACCAAGGCCGTTGAGTCCTGATTTCGCAGCTTCGCTAACGGCTTTGTCGGCCGGAGCTTGCCGGTCAGATATCCCAGACCAAGCGGCACCCATCGCGGCCGTGGCCGTGGCCGTGGAATAGCCGGCTTTGTCGGCAATTCCTTTGATGTGCTCACGATAATTCTTATTAATTCGGATATCTTTAAACCAGGCTTTGAGCGATTCGGGATTTTTCGATGCCCGGCCGAAAATATCCCAATTGACGATGAAAGTCTGGATGTCTCGATGATTGATGGTTTCTTTTCCATTCAATAGGGCATAAAGAATCGCGTTACGGAATGCCTCGATCTGTCCGTCGAGTTGAGCTTGCGTCTTCGGATCCGCAGCTCTTTCCCGCCGCTTGACCAACTCTTTGAATCCTGAGAAACGATTGCGGAACTCTTTATCCAGGTCGTTTCGAGCCTTTGTCTGTTCAAGTGTTGGGACTTCTTTCACGACCGCCTTCGGAGCCTTGGCTTTTTCGAGAGCATCGCTCTCGGCCCGTTGCGCAGCATCTTTTGTGATCTTCGCTGCCGCAGTTGTTTCTTTGGTTTTCAGTGTGTTCGCGAAATCGAACAGTTGTACGATCGCGCCGTCCGTAGTCTCGACTGAACCGGCTCCTTGTTTCAGCTTTGCCGCGTACTTGCCAACCTCGGCTTGCGACTTTTCCGATAATCCGTTCTGTGCATCGAGCACCACGGAATTCCAAAACCGGTCCGAAAGCGACCATGGAACCTCGGCCGGCAACTTTGTTTCCGGCGCGGCAGACTTTTTTTCCTTGGCTTTTTCCTCACCCGTCGTACCCTGTGGCGGCAAAAGTACCGCCCCTTCCGCTGACGATAGTGAAAAGAAAGTTGTGAGAGTGTCCCAAAAGCCGACGAATCCCGCTGCGGCGGACGATACCATCCAGGCAGCCCGTGAGGGCTGTTTTGCAGGAACCTGCCGGGAAGCTTGAGACTGCAATCCTAACCGATTCTTCGCGCCCTTTGTCTGTTCGATTGCTCTGCTAAGATTTCCCCGATCGATCGTCCTGCTAAGATCTTTAAAAATGACCCGAATTTTTTCCCCGCGCACCGGAAGCGCCGGGTCTTTAATGGCCGTTTGGACGATCGCCAACTGTTTTTTTATTTCCTGGGTTGCGCCTGACGTCTGAGGAAGCCCCCCCGCCCGGAACGCAAGATCCGCCAGGATCAGACTCAAATCAAGACGCTGCATTTCCAAGCCGCGTTCTTTCTGCGTCTGAAATTTATTTTCTTTGAGATCTCTCAGGATGGATGCCGCGTGATCTGTGTCGCTGCCTCTGTCGGCGCCAAGACGCGTTTGCCGACCGGCATGCTGAAATTGAGCGATCTCGGAAGTGCTCCAACCTTGAAGTGCCAGGTCCCCGGCTTCCGTATGAACGCCCAGCCGACTCATAAGAGATGCGCCTTCGCGCATTGTCACGCCGGAGATTTGGATCCCGATATGCGATTCAGCCCAATTCAAAAGGTTGTGACCCCAATTAATCGCGTTGTGTTCGACGAAAACAACCGGGTGTGAAACGAAATGGATTTCAACCGGCGCATCCCGGAACTGATTCACCGTCCAGGAAATTCCTTTATCGATATACTGCGACGCCCCGAGTTCACCGGGTTGATAACCCCCGGCGATAAGCGCGATTTCAGCCCCGACCGTCATCATTCCCCAAGTCGTTTTCCCCCACGCTCTATAGAAGCGAAGATTCCCGAGAGAACGGAGTGAGCCCAAGAATGGAAAGAGAACATATTTCCGGAACCAGTTCGCTTTTTGTATGACCGGTGCCGCGGGCGGCGCACGGACCTCTTTTTCGGCCGCAGTCTTAAGTATTTCCATCTCATCATCCAGAAGCCTCTGGACCAATGTTTTCTCGGCCATTGTTTTGTAACGGACGCTCGGCAGAATCGCCTGAAGTTCTTGCAACAAAGAGACCTTCCCGGCCGTTGACTGAGGAACCTCCGCGATCTGCGAAATGAGCGGCCGTACAGTCATATAATCAAGATTTTTGATCCCTTTCAGGGCCTGCAACTGACGCAATACGACCCGGTCCGCCATCGCATCCGCATATCTCGCCGAAAAGGCAGGCACAGTCAGAAGGAAAGAAAGGATCGCTGAGTTAAGGAAGGAAGAAATCGCGAAGGCATGGATGAAGGCACCTGCCACGATCCCGAGAACGGGGATACCCGCCGTGGCACTGAGAATTCCGGTACTTACAGTCACTCCAAGAAGACTTGCCGTTGCAATCCCAGCCGGCAGGAAAAGGGTCACCAATCCGGCGCCAATCGCGCCAAAAACAGCCAGTTTCCACCGCCGCCGAATGAACTCCAGTGTCGGAACCACGAACGGCTGGGTGACTATACGGTCAAGGAATTGATAAACATTATTGTTTTGCATCGTCTGAAGCGCGTTCCGGAACCCGGATGCCGGTTTTGCAGCATCCAGCATCGCGCCGGCCAAAACATCCAGCGAGATCTCGCGTTCGAGAGGTCTCTGCCAGGAACGAAACCAGTAAAAACTGATCTTGCGGCGATAGAAACCATAGAAAAACTGATCCAGAAGATGCGGCCCTACGGTCACGACCCATTTCATCGCCCGCCACGCTCGAATCCCGAGCTTCTGCATGAACACGAGCTCTTTAGGTATCGCCTTTTTGACTTCGGCCGCCT
>JAHFHJ010000184.1 GCA_023246985.1 Candidatus Omnitrophota bacterium
TTATGTAAAAAAATTCAAAGTTGGGGGTAGTCCCAATACCTATCAATTTTAACGAAGTTGAAATTGGGGCAACCCCAACTACCGTTTATGTAAAAAAATTCAAAGTTGGGGGTAGTCCCAATACCCCATCATCCCGCCTCCGGGCGGGATGATGGGGTATTGGGACTAAGGGTTAACGGTATTGTACCGCATACCCCTAAATTCGAATGTCATGCGGTACTAGAGGAGCCCTGCTTCCTCCGGGAAACCGAACCGGAGATTCATGTTCTGGACGGCCTGACCCGCGGCTCCTTTCACCAGATTATCGATTGCCACAAGCATCACGAGTCGCCTCGTTCCTTTCTGAATGCTTACGCCGATATCGCAAAAATTCGTATGCCGAACCTCTTTCAGGGAAGGATATTGGCCTTCCGCCTTGATTCTTACAAAAGGCGATTGCTGATAAGTTTCTTGCAATGTCTTCCGGATCACGGCTTCCGTCGCTTTTGCCGTCGTTTCGGCATAGATCGTCGCGAAAATACCCCGGGTGACCGGCAGCAAATGCGGTACAAAGGTGATCTTCACCGGCTTCCCCGCCGCTTCGGAAAGGCTTTGCTCGATCTCGGGCGCATGCTGATGTTGGTTCACTTTATAGGCGTTATAATTTTCATTCACTTCGCAAAACTGCGTCGCGGCGACCAACTTCTTTCCGGCGCCGCTTACGCCGGACGCCGCGTTAATAATGACAGAACCGGGATCGATCAGCTTTCTTTTGATCAGCGGGATGAGCGCAAGCAACGGCCCCGTAGGATAACACCCGGGATTCGCGATCAGATCCGCCTTTTTGATCTTTTCCCGATAAACCTCGCAAAGCCCGTAGACCGCCTGAGAAAGATACTGGGGCGCCGTATGGATCACGCCATACCATGTTTCATAGACTTTCTTGTCGCGTAAACGAAAATCCGCGGAAAGATCGATCACCACCTTGCCGGCCGCGAGAAATTGCTCGGCGGTCGCCATGGCTTCGGTATGGGGCAGGCACAAAAAGATCACATCGGCCTTTTTTTTCACCGTGTCCAAAGAATAAGGCGTGATCTCGAGCTTGATATCTTTGGAGACCGACGGCAGGACTTCACGAAGGGCAATGGGTTTTTCCTGCCGGGTGGTCAATAACGAAACCCGGACATGGGGATGGGCCAGAAGCAACTTCGTGAGTTCGGCTCCGGTATATCCCGTAGCGCCAAGAACTGCACATTTCAACATGGGGTGTATCTTTCTCCTCCTCCCCGATAACAGGTTTAACCCGTGAGAGATTTAACCCTCATTAAGCGGAGCGTCTTTGTCGTCGTATCCAAGACAGACGCAAAAATCTTGCCTGGAGGTTCTTGAATCTCTATACCCAATGAAATTAGGATTGCGAACTTTTTGGGGCTGCGTTCCCTCCACAGATTCGCTTTCGACTTCCGCAGATTCAATTTCGTTGGGTATAGTACCACATTCCATTCGATTTTATGGGTTGTGGTATTGTACCGTTAACCTCTAAAATCAAATGGAGAACGGTACTAACGGGGCAAGGTATTATAGAAATGGCTCTATCCTTTGTCAATTTAAGAAGTTATGGAAAATAAGCATCGTCCTCCCGTTTTTTTTAAAATGCGCTATCCCCTCTACTCAAAGCCGCTCAAAACCCACTTTCCCACTTTCCCTATTGACACGAAACGGAAAAGCTCTTAGGGTACGCGCGTGCCAAAACGGATATCCCCCAAAGATCCTCATCGTAAAACCGCTCTGCGCAAAGTCCTCGGACTCTCAGTGAAAACCCTGCCCCTTTATCGCGCCGCGCTGACACATCCCTCTTTCCGCAATGAGAACTTCCGGGCGACCCGGGGCCTTGAGGATTTTGACCGGCTGGAATTCCTCGGAGACTCCATTTTGAATGAGATCATCTGCCAGGAACTTTTCGAGAAATTCCCCGAAGCCGATGAGGGTATGCTTTCGAAGCTCCGGTCGATCATAGTCTCTCAAAAGATCCTGAGCCGAATCGCGCAAACCCTTAAGCTCCAGACAGTCCTTTTCATCAGCAAAAGCCTGCGCCGCGATTTCAAAGATTTTCTTAAGGCTAAACTGCTCACCGACGCGCTCGAAGCGCTTTTCGCGGCAATCTATTTCGATCACGGACATGACAAAGTCAAAGCGTTTATCTTGAAACATTTCCGAGGTTATTTCGATCCCAAACTTCTTTTCCGCCTCGACCCGAATCCTAAAAGCACGCTTCAGGAAATGACTTTAAAACGATGGCAAAAACTTCCGGAATATACGCACATCTTCACACCCACGGGCGTGAAGACTACGGTCTCGGCCGGCGGAAAAAGAAAAACCTCGGGATTTGACAAGATTAAACGGGAATCGGAACTCAAGGCCGCCCGGGCCTTGATCCGTTTGTTGCGGGAACAATTTAAGAAAGAAAAGAAGCGGGGCCGGAAGAAATAAGGGGGAGGATGTATGTCTCCTTTAGTCCCAATACCTATC
>JAHFHJ010000069.1 GCA_023246985.1 Candidatus Omnitrophota bacterium
CCGAATCCCTTAGGCTCTACCGGATCATTACGCTCAGCGAATCCCTTTATCAGGCCGCCAAGAATCCGGAGTTTCTGGCCCTCCTCGAGGGCCTTGTGTCCGAGATTCTTTCCAAAGAACTTTCTGAAAAGTCCGCTTAACGCGGGGAACGGTTAACGGAAAACGTCGAATGCTTTCGTTGTCCGTTCCCCGTTCATCGCTTCCCGGAATAAAAGCAGGCCTTACTTTTGTTCGGCAAGATCTTTCCAATTTAAAAGAGTATTTCCAAAACTGTGATCAAGGATGTTCCGGACCTTCTGCTCGCCGAGAAGCATCCCGGCGATCCCGAGATCCCAAAGAAATTCGACTGCCACCTCCACGCCGCCCGATTTTTCTTCGAAAACAAGCGTTCGCGTCATGGAGCCATTCATGGGAAGAGAGCTCTGAATCACCGCCTTTTTCATCGGCTCCCAAACATTCATCTCATGCTCCACCTCAATGTGTTGACGGTCCAAGACGCAGCTTTCACGCCAGCGGAGCCCCTTGCCTTCCGCGACGGCTCCCGTCCGCTCGCTTTCTTTAACGCCATCCACCCATTCAGGCGTACGCTTCACATTCGCGAGAATAGCCCATATCTTTTCGAGAGGCGCGGCAATCATTATGTTTTTAGTGAGCGAGTTCATGATTCTCCCGCGCAACGGACAACGCGCAACGTAAAAGATTTAAAATCGTTAAGCGTTGCGCCTTGAGCTTTGCGCTATTTCAGTTCTATTCCAACCGGGCAATGATCGGACCCCATAACATCCGTAAGATGCCATGCGCGCTTCACGCGCGGCACGAGATCTTGGGTCACGAAATGATAATCGATGCGCCAGCCGACATTCCGGTCGCGCGCGCCCGTTTTCATATCCCACCAGCTATAGTGCCCGGCCTCTTTATGAAATTTGCGGAAAATATCCACTTGTCCATCCGCGACCCATTGGTCCATCCACGCGCGCTCGATAGGTAAAAATCCGGAAATTCCTTCGTTCTCCTTCGGTCGAGCCAGATCGATCTCTTTGTGAGCCGTATTGTAATCACCCGAAACAATAACTTTTTTCCCTTGGGTCTTGAGTTTTTTCGTGAACTTCATCGTCGCGGCATAAAAATCCATTTTAAATTTCAAACGCTCGGCGCCGGATTTTCCGTTCGGGAAATAAATGTTGAGAAAAACGAACTCCGGATATTCGGCCGCGAGGACCCGCCCTTCGTCGTCGAATCTTGGGATGTCAAACCCCGTTTTGACACTGAGCGGTTTTTCTTTCGTGAAGATCGCGACGCCGCTGTAACCGGGCCGGACGGCAGAATGCCAATAGGTGTGATAACCCTCCGGACGCGTAAGGAACATATCCAGTTGATCGGGCTTCGCCTTCGTTTCCTGGACGCCAAGCACGTCCGGTTTTTCCCGCTTGAGCCATCCCAGAAATCCTTTGTTCTGAATAGCTCTGATTCCGTTGACGTTCCAACTTAAAATCTTCATAAATAGCTTTTTGTTCAATCCGAAGCGATAATAAAATCCAAATGACTCAAGCCCCAAACCGATTTTTTAATGCTTTGCATTTTAAACATTGGGATTTGTTTCGTGTTTCGCGCTTCGATATTCGGATTTTATTTGTTGAGAATTTCTTGCGCGCGTTCGGGCTGGTCGGTACGGATGACGAGACAACCGCATTCCTGATTCGGCGTTGCGGTGCAGTAGGCATAAGCGATATTGATGTCCGCTTCGGCAAGCGTTTGGGCGATACGCGAGAGAGTCCCCGCCTTGTTATCGATCTCCACCACCAGCACGTCCTGCTCCATGACATAGAGCTCTTCCTGTTCAAGGAGAAGCGTGGCTTTTGTGGGATGATCGACAATAAACCGCACGACCGCGTTATCGACGGTGTCATGAACGGCCATCGCGAGGATATTGATCCCGGCTTCAGAAAGAATGGAGCAGGTTCGCGCCATAATGCCGGGACGATTCGGCAGGAATACGGAAAGCTGTTTCTGGATCGGCATAACTACAATCTCTCGTTGTTAGTATCGCATGACGCCTTCGAATTTATGGATATACGGTATAATGCCGTTAACCCTTAGTCCCAATCCCTATCAATTTTAACGAAGTTGAAATTGGGGCAATCCCGACTACCGTTCATGAAAAGAAAATTAAAGTCGGGATAGAATCAAACGGAAAACGATATTAGGATAGGATCCCTGATAAATTTTCGCCTGAAACTATCGAAATCTTATCACGCTTCCCTCCGCCTGACAAATCCTTTGGCCAAACGGCAAAGGGGATAAGCCATCCCTTAAGTGCCTGTCCTTTTTTCACGCCGGTAAATCAACCTCGTAAAAAATACCGTGAGCCGCCTCGGGACCCACCGTTCCGCGTAGATCATGAGCTTGTTCCAAAAGCCGTAGATCGCGGAGGGACGGTTTGATCTTAAAAATTTCCGGAGTCCAAAACGCGCGACATCCGCCGCGGAGGCGCTGAAGAACATTCGCTGCCTGTCAATCTTCGCGGTTTGATGAAAGCGGGTACGCGTGTTGCCGGGGCACAGACAGAAGATCCGCACGTCTTGGCCTTTACATTCCGCCCAAAGCGCCTCGGAAAAATTCAGCACGAACGCCTTCGTGGCCGCATACACGGAAAGGCAGGGAATGGGTTGAAACCCCGCGGTAGAAGCCACATTCAAAACTCCGCCTGTTTTCCTTTCGAGCATCCCGGGGAGAAAAAGCCGTGTCAGATGCGTGAGCGCCTGAATATTCAGGTCCAACATCTCGCTCGTATCTTCCAGACTGGTATCGCTAAAAGGACCGTAGTGGGCAAGTCCGGCACTATTCACCAGAAAATCCACGACGAGGCTTCTTTTTAAGGTCCATTCGAAAAGTTCCCGGCATTTTTCAGGGCGGCTCAGGTCCGCGGGGAAAATATGAACGCTCACGCCGAAACGGATCTTGAGATCCTCGGCCTCCTGCTCCAGACGCTGAACGCTGCGCGACGCAAGGATCAGATGAGCGCCTTGCCCGGCCAACTCGCGGACCATGGCCTTCCCGATCCCGGACGAGGCCCCGGTCACGAGCGCGGTGACTCCTTTAAAAGAACGGATCACAACGGATGTCTTCCCGCCAACGCGCGGGCGAGGGTGGCCTGATCGGTATATTCAATGTGACTCCCGACCGGGATGCCGCGCGCAAGACGCGTCACTTTGATCTTGAAGGGCGCCAGCACTTTCGCGAGATAAAGGGCGGTTGTATCTCCTTCCGTGTTGGGATTAGTCGCGAGAATGACCTCCCGCACTTTTTTTTGTTTCACGCGCTCTAAAAGGTCGACGATGCAGATCTGGTCCGGGCCGATTCCGTCCAGAGGCGAGAGCGCGCCGAGCAACACATGATAAACCCCCGGGTAACCTCCCGTTTTTTCGAGCGCTACAACATCTTTAGGATCCTCGACCACACAAAGAAGTCCGGGATCGCGCCCCGGATCCGAACAGATATGACAAAGTTTCTGATCCGAGAAATTGTGACAGACGCTGCAGAAGACCACGCTCTCGCGAAGCTGCTTCACAAGCTCTCCGAGCGTAAGGGCCTCCTCTTTTTGGGTTTTCAGGAGATGGAAGACGATGCGCTCGGCGGAGCGCTTGCCGATCCCCGGCAACTTAGAAAGGGATTCGACCAATTTCGTCATGACTTCCGAATAAGCTCTCATGCCGGACCTTCCGGGGGATCACTCTTTGCGTATCACTTTGGAGCCATTGAAGATCTCGAGGGCCTTCGCGACAATGTCCGGCACGCCTTCCTCTTTGGCGAGAGGCATGTTTCCGGACGCGTTCTGGATTTCCCCCTCGCGTTCCATCACGACGCACTGGACCCGAACTTTCCTGCCGAGCGCTTGCGAGAACGCTTCTTCAATGATCCGCCGGTTTGAATCTTTTTCCAGTGTTTCCTTATGAAAACGAAACTCGGAGGGAAGCCCCATCACGATGACCGAACCTTCCACTTCCGCGGGTTCGGCCTCCGCCAAAAAAAGACTCGTCGACATGCGTTTCGCTTTCACATATTCGATGACTTGAGGCCACACCTTCTCGACATCATTGAGCGTTAAATTCTCTTCGGAAGATTCGCTCGAAGATGAGAGCCTAGGTTGCTTTTGGGAGTCTGGCTCCGTTTGAGCCTCTACAAAATGGCGTCCGATCTCTTTATTTAAAAAAGCGGGTTTTTTCCCCTCGCTATCGTCTATGACGGGTTTTTGTATTTTTTTTTCTGCCCCTGGAACTGCGACAAACTGTTTTTGTCCGGCGGAGGCACTCTGAATGAGATCTTCAATCGGTTTGAGGCCTTCCATATAAACGAGTTTGAGAAGCGCGGCTTCAGTAAGCAACTTTGGAGAAGCTACCGGCCGACGCAGCTGGACTTGCAGGTTTTGCAGGATCGAAAGCGCCAGCAAGAGTTCCCCTTGTGAAAAATCAGCGGCCTGTTTGCGCAATTTTCCTGTCATTTCGGCGCTCGCCTCGATCAGGGCTTCGGCCTTGGGCGCGGTTTTGATCACCAAAAGATGCCGGAAAACCTCGAAGAGACCCCTCGCGAATTGCGCAAGATCACATCCCTCTTCATAGAGTTTCTTCACGAGCCTAAAAATCTCGTCGCCTTTTTTTCCGCGGATCGCCCCGAGAACCAGAAGATACTTGTCCTCTGAAGCGAGCCCCAGAAGCGTCAGGACATCTTCTTCCCTGATCTTTCCGTCGGAAAAACTCGCGAGCTGGTCAAGAAGGCTTTCCGCGTCGCGGAGCGCGCCTTCCGTGGCTTTTGCGATCATAAAAAGCGCGTTTTTATCGCATTTCAACTTTTCTTTTTGCGCAATCTCTTCGAGCTTCGCCACCGCTTCCGGAACGGAGATCCGTTTGAACTGGAACCGCTGGCAACGCGACAGGATCGTAAGCGGGACCTTGTGTGCTTCGGTCGTGGCAAAAATAAATTTCACATGGGAAGGAGGCTCCTCAAGGGTTTTCAAAAGCGCGTTGAACGCATCGCCCGTCAGAGAGTGAACTTCGTCGATGATATAGATCTTATGGCGGCCGGCCGACGGCTTGAATTTCACGTTTTCGCGAAGCGTACGGATCTCTTCGATGCCGCGGTTTGACGCACCGTCGATCTCAAGCACGTCCATGGAATTCCCCTGCTCGATCTCTTTGCACGAGATACATTTCCCGCAGGGCTTTTCCGTGGGACCTTCTTTGCAATTCAATGCCTTGGCAAGAATACGCGCGGTCGACGTTTTCCCGACGCCGCGAGGGCCGGAGAAAAGAAAACTCTGAGGCACGCGCTCCTGCCGGATGGCATTGCAAAGAGTCGTCGTGACAGTTTCCTGGCCCACGATCTCTTCAAAAGTTTGCGGCCTGAATTTCCGGGCGAAGATCAAATAGTGCAATGTTTCTCCTTTTCCCATAAAAATACGCCCGCGACGATCATCACCGATGGACTTCCCGAGTCCGTCAATGATCATCCGTTATCTCCCCCTTGGTGGCGGCGCGGAGGGATTTTACATCATATTTCAGTTTGGTGCGACCAGAGAATTTCCGCTTTTGGAGCCAGCTGAGGACTTTTTTTTCGAAAAAGCGAACGCGGCGTCCGAGGGCGTATTTTTTTCAAAACCTCAAGATACCAGTTCGTGTTGCCTTCTTTTTTTAATGACCGTCGCTTCGAGTCACTATCGCCTTTCTTCACAAAATCATTGCTTGAAAAATAAAAATCCTCCTCCGCGGTCGCCCGCGAAGGAGGATTTTCGAAACTCAACGGTTCCAAACGGGCGTTAGGCTTCCACGACCTGCGTCTTGGCCCAAGTATCCGCGAGGCGATGCCCCTTGACGCTGAGCATCACGATCTCAAGGATATAACCGACTACGAGCACAAAAGGAATAATCAGCAGGATGTTCCGGATCACTGCCTGAACAAGCGTTACCTTTTCCCCGGTCATACTGACGATTTTGGTTTTGACCATCGCCCGTCCCGGAGAATAGACCGCGTCGCGAAACACCAACCAAATGATATTGACGAGCACGAGCATGATGCTGCGCGCCACGTCCGGCGCTGCCAAAAGAACCAGCCCGATCACGATCCCAAGAACGATGGGAATGACGACTAAGTCGATCAAACCTGCTGCGAACCTCTTCCCTTTACTTGCTGGAACCAATCCATCCATCTTTGACTCCTTTCGTTGAAAGAACTTTTTCTTTAACAAGACTTATGGTAATGAAACCCTTCGAAAGGCCCTCCGGGCTTTCTCAGCCTGCCTGCCGCAGGCGGGGACGAGTGGCCGAAACCACACCGTCCACTCGAAACTCTATAGGGGAAAGACCCGCCTGTCAAAACTTTTTTCCTATTTTAACTCTATATCCAACGAAATTGAATCTGCGGAAGTCGGAAGCGAATCTGTAGAGGGAACGCGGCCCCAAAAAGTTCGCAATCCTAATTTCATTGGGTATAGTAGTGACGATCTCCCCGTGCCGAGGTTTAACAGGCCAAGGAGTATCTTCCGTCCTCCGCTCTCCGGACCTTTCTCCTAAGCTCCAACTGAAGCAGAAGCACGGGCAGCCGTACCGGATCGAGCCCCGTGAATTCCAGGATCTCGTCTTGCATGAGGGCCCCTTCTTCCTTGAGAACCTCTTCGATAACACGGCCTTCGTCACCAGGAATAAAGGGGTCCGGCATCTTTTTGCGCCCAAAAGGTGCCTGACCCCTTCCCGCCACTGGTAATGGATCCTCGATAAAGGCCTCCGGGGATAACGGAGGGGCGTCATCCCGGAATTCCCGTTTTTTCACAGGAAGGCCGAGTGGTTCGACATTTTTAAGCAAATGTTCGAACGGTAATATTGACATAAGATTTTTCACGATCGTTTGAGCCCCGACAGGCGAAGCCGAAGGAACCGATGCTCCGTCCGCGAGTTCAAATTTATTCTCCCATTTCAAACGGTCCGCCAAGGCCCATAAGATGTCTTCCGGCGTTTCCACAAGGGCCGCTCCTTCTTTAAGGAGTCGGTGCGTGCCGCGCGAGGTGAGCTGATCCACCGGCCCGGGAAGCGCGAAGACTTCCCGCCCCTGCTCCACTGCCTGATGCGCCGTGATAAGCGAGCCGCTTCGCGAGTGCGCCTCCACCACGAATGTCGCGTAGGAGAGTCCCGACAAAATCCGGTTGCGACGCGGGAAATTCTCCGGCAAGGGAGGCGTTCCAAGAGGATATTCGCTCAAGATCGCTCCCCGCTCCGCGATCCGCCCAAAGAGTTTCTCATGTTCCTTGGGGTAGATCACATCCAGCCCGCATCCCATGATCGCGATCGTACGGCCGTATGAGATCTGAAGCGCGGCCTCGTGCGCGATCTGGTCGATCCCCCGCGCCAGTCCCGAGACGATCGTAAGCCCCCGTGAGGCCAGATCCTGGGCAAAACGCTTTGCCTGCGCGCGCCCGTAAAAACTCGGATGGCGCGTTCCCACAATGGCGATGGCATTGCGGTCATTCTCAACCAGGGCCCCTTTTTCATAAAGAAGGAGCGGAGGGTCCGGGATCTCCTTAAGACTTGACGGATAGTCGGCGTCGGAGAAAGTCAAAAAACGAATGTTTTTTTGAGCGCAAAGTTCGATCTCTTTTTCCGCGCTAAAGAGAGGCATGTTCTCCGAGACCGGA
>JAHFHJ010000185.1 GCA_023246985.1 Candidatus Omnitrophota bacterium
CGTCGAAAAAAAAGTGGCCTTTCATGGCGTGCCTCAGCCGGTTCCAGTCCAAATTCAGAAACTCGCTCCATTCCGTAAGCACCGCAACCGCATGCGTGCCCTTGGCCGCTTCGTAGGGGTTTTCGGTAAATTCAACATTCTTGAAAATGCTTCGTGACTTGGAAATGGCCTGGGGATCATAAGCCCTTATCTTCGCCCCCTCTTTCTGAAGCATCTGAATGATCGGGATCGAGGGCGCAGAACGCATATCGTCGGTATCCGGCTTAAACGCCAGGCCTAGCACGCCGATCGTTTTTCCCTTGAGGGTTTTAAGGGCTGTCTTGATCTTCCGCACAAAATATTGGACCTGCGCGCCATTGATCCGGAGGACATCCGCAAGAAGTTCGAACCTCACTCCCAGCATTTCGGAGATATGGAGAAAAGCGCTTACATCCTTGGGGAAACACGATCCGCCAAAACCGATCCCGGCTTTCAGAAACTGCATGCCGATGCGGGGATCCAGCCCCATCCCGAGTGAAACCTTCTCGATATCCGCGCCCACCGCGTCGCAGATCCTGGACACCGCGTTCGCAAAAGAGATCTTGGTCGCTAAAAAGGAATTCGCGGCATGTTTGATCAGCTCCGCGCTCTTGATGTCCGTCACGATGATGGGCGCTTTGAGAGGACCGTAAAGTGCCCGGAAGGTTGTTTCGGCGCGCTCGCTCGAAACTCCAATCACGATCCGGTCCGGCTGAAGAAAGTCGTGGATTGCGGAACCTTCACGGAGGAACTCAGGATTCGAGGCCACATCGAAGGGGACGCCTTTTTTGATGTTTCTCTTGATCGTTTGCCGCACCCATTCTCCCGTACCGACGGGGACCGTGCTTTTTTCAACGATCAAACAGTAGTGACGAAGATGGGTTGCGATTTGCCTTGAAACTTTTTCCACAAACCGCAGATCGGCTTCGCCGCTTGGTTTTGCGGGCGTGTTCACGCTGATAAAAAGAACCTCGCAATGATTGACAATCCTGGAAATCTCCGTGGTAAAAGAAAGTCTTTCCGCGGAAACATTCTCCTGCGCCATCTCCCAAAGCCCGGGTTCATAGAAAGGAATCTTTCCGGCTTTGAGCGTTTTGATCTTGTTTTTATCCTGATCCGCGCAGGTCACCGTATGCCCCAAATGAGCCAAACAAACTCCGGTCACAAGCCCCACATATCCCGCACCGACGATCCCTATTTTCATAAATTCCTGCTTTTTGAAATGGCTGCGCGGCGTTAGAAGCGAAATACTACAGCGTAGAAAGGAGCTGACTGTCAGGCGCCATGGCCGGAGACCCCAGTCTTCCGGCTCCTTCGTTGGCGCCGGCCACGGTCTCGCCGATGCGCGGCTCGGAAAAACTGGCACGCCCACCCGCTTTGAGCGCGAGCATCGGAAACGCTTTCATGCGGAAATTGAAGAAAAGCTGCCGATTGTTGCTGTTGAGCCAGGAGTCACGAACATCATATCCAAATTCGAGGATAAAATCATGAAGGTCGCGCGTCGCGGAAACCTGCCATTCCCCCATTTGCCGCGTCTTGGTATCCCAACGGATGTAGCCTCCCACCTCCCATAAATGATTGAGCTTATAGCGCGTGTCAAACACAAGCTCCTGACTGGTGGCGATCATCTGTTCGGAATACCAGTCAAATTGACGGTGGGAGAAGCGATATCCCAAAATAAATTTCCAGGGCCCGTTTCGTATCAGGAGGTCCTGGTTGAGGGTCTTGAAATAGGTCCTCGCGAAATCATAGTCCGCTTTCGCCTGGTATTGAAGCCACTCATAAGGACGAAGCGTCAGCACATTGCTAAGGATCGTGAACTGATGATCCCCGATCGTGGGGTCCTGCGGCTTCATCTCATAGTGGAGGTACGTGTTCAAGCTGACAATATCAATGCGCGTCGCTTTTCCACCGACCACGCGCTTGGTCTGAAGCCGGTTTTCAAGCCCCAGGATCACCTGCGAAGAACTATCCAGAGCATCCACCGTATCGAAACGGGTCAAGCGTTCCATATTGACCGAGGACTCCGTTCCTTCCACTCGGACGACCGGTTGTGCAATATGCCGGAGTTGATTGACCTCGATCCCCAATTTATCAAAAGAAACATCGAAGGTCTTGTAAAAATGAGTCCTGAAATCGGCGCCGTATTCGCCGGTATTACGGAAAGTCGCCGCGTTGGATCGGGCTTGCCGGCTGTACTCGGTTCCGCGATACCCCGCGAACGGCATAAAGCTGATATCGTTCCATTTAAGAGGAACATACCACCGGCTGTAGGCATCCGTGCGGACGGCGGTATGGCTGGAAGCACCCGTATGGGGCATGGCCGGATTCGAGGAAATGCCGGAATCGATCTTATTCAGATTGTCGAACTGAACGCGGCTTTCGTTAAAAACCTTATCCGTAAAAAAAGGCTGGTTCTTCCAATCCAGCCGGACTTCCGGCATGCGCTCGATATCCGATTCAAAACTGTTCATGTGTTTTTCGAGATG
>JAHFHJ010000009.1:0-3221 GCA_023246985.1 Candidatus Omnitrophota bacterium
TTTCAGAACTAAAAACAAACATTTAAAAAGAGCGGAAATACCTACTCAACCTGTTGCCAAATCATGATTAAACTCTCATCCGCGATATGGAAAAAAATTTTCTATCCTTCAAAGCACTAACTTGCTTCATCCTCATTTGTTTTTCGACAACAAACACGACCGCTATGCCCGCGCAAGAAATCGGCATCAGGAATACGGCGTACGGCGCACAACAACAAATCAAAAAAGAGCGCCTCATTTTTCCAACTAATACCGTTCTCCATTTGATTCTATCCCGACTTTAATTTTTTCTTCACTAACGGTAGTCGGGATTGCCCCAATTTCAACTTCGTTAAAATTGATAGGTATTGGGACTAAGGGTTAACGGTATTGTACCGCATACCCATAAATTCGAATGTCACGCGGTACTAAAGAGACGAATATATCTTAACAGCGACGTAGAAATGGCGTACACTTTGCGAAACTTTTTTCAACAGAGGAGATGAGCACTGTACGCCGTACCCCGTACGACGTACACGAGCATAGCGCATATGGGATTCAAATGCGGGATCGTCGGCCTTCCCAATGTCGGCAAATCCACGATTTTTAATGCGATCGCCAAGGCGCACGCCGCGGCATCGAACTATCCTTTCTGTACCATTGAACCGAATGTGGGCATGGTCCCCGTGCCCGATCCGCGGCTTTGGGAGCTCAGTAAACTCTATCATCCCAAGAAAACCACGCCAACGACCGTCGAATTCTTTGATATCGCAGGACTTGTAGCCGGGGCGTCCCAAGGGGAGGGTCTCGGCAATCAGTTTCTCGGACACATTAAGGAAGTGGAAGCCATTCTTCATGTGGTCCGCTGCTTCGAGGACCCGAACATTGTTCATGTTTCCGGCTCGATCGATCCCGCGCGCGATATCGACGTGATTGACACGGAGCTTTGCTTGAAGGACCTCGACACGATCGGCGCTCGTTATGATAAAACCGAAAAGCTTTCGAAAACCGGCGACAAGGAATCCAGGGAACGAATGCCGGTCTATGAAAAAGTCAAAAAGGCGCTTGGGGCCGGTACGCCGCTCCGGAGGATTGGTTTGACGGATGAAGAAAAAAAACTTGTGAAGGATATGGCATTCCTGACGCTTAAAACCGTGCTCTATTGCGCGAATGTGGCGGAAAAGGATCTTCCCCGGGGAGGGCCGTTCGCCGATCTTTTGCGTCAGCGCGCGGCCCAAGAGAGCGCCGAAGTCGTCGTGATCTCGGGGAAGGTTGAATCGGAGTTGATCGATCTTTCGGAAGACGATCAAAAAATTTTCCTGAAAGACCTGGGACTTGAAGAACCGGGACTCAATGCTTTGATCCGCACGGGCTATCAAGCACTGCGGCTGATCACCTACTTTACGGCCGGAGAAAAAGAAGTACGCGCCTGGACCGTTCGCAAGGGATCAAAAGCGCCGCAGGCCGCGGGCGTGATCCACTCCGATTTTGAACGCGGGTTCATCCGCGCCGAAGTCATGCGCTATGAAGACCTTTTGAAATATGGTTCCCAGCCGGCGGTGAAAGAAAAAGGTCTCCTCCGCATCGAGGGCAAAGAGTACGAAGTTCAAGACGGGGATGTCATGCTTTTCCGATTTTCGGTGTAGCCAAAAATCAGAAAAACAAGTACGGCGCATCGCGTACGGCGTGTTGCGTATAAAACCCTCAAAAGGATTTTTCGTCGTACACCTTACTAAATCATAGATAAACCCTTCAATATGTTCTAAAATAACCGCCATTATGCGTAATCCGCTCTACTCCATCTACCGCGACTTTAAAGCCGTTTTCGAGCGCGACCCGGCTGCCCGGACCCCTCTGGGGGTTCTTGAAGTCCTTCTATTATATTCCGGTTTCCACGCCGTCCTTCTTTACCGCCTTGCCCATGTCCTGCATACTTTTCGAATTCCCTTTATCCCTAGGCTTATTTCCCAGATCGCGCGGTTTCTGACCGGCATTGAAATCCACCCTGGCGCCAAGATCGGACCTGGATTTTTCATTGACCACGGGATGGGCGTCGTGATCGGCGAGACAACCGAGATCGGAACCAATGTCACTTTGTACCAGGGCGTGACACTCGGCGGGACCGGGTGGAATCGCGGCAAACGGCATCCGACGCTCGGGGATAATGTTGTGGTGGGCGTCGGAGCGAAGGTTCTTGGCAATATCCGTCTCGGGAACAACGTGAAAGTAGGCGGCGGTTCGGTCGTGATTCATTCCGTGCCGCCCTATTGCACGGTGGTCGGCGTGCCGGCCGAGATCGTCCGCATTGGCGGCAAAAAAGTCGATGAGATCGATCTCGAGCACGGGGACCTTCCGGACCCGGTGAAAGAACTCAAGAACCGGATCCGGGCCCTTCAAAAAGAAGTCGAATCGCTGGAGGTTCACCACAAAGATCAATCGCTCGAGAATAAGCCCGCAAGCGACGAGCAGAAATGACCTCCTCGAAAAAAGGGAAAATCTATTCCGACGGTGGGGCGCGGGGGAATCCGGGGCCCGCGGCGATCGGCGTACTAATCTGCGATGAAAAAGACAACAGGCTGACCGATCACGGCGAAGCAATCGGCGAGACGACCAACAATGTTGCGGAATATACGGCGGTCGTCCGGGGCCTGACGCTTGCTGCGGAGCTCGGTATCTCCGAGGCGAATTATTTTCTGGATAGCGAACTTGTGGCGCGCCAACTCTCCGGTATTTACAGGCTCAAGGCCGAACATCTTAAACCGTTCTTTATTCAGATTAAGGCGCTTGAAAAAAAATTCAAACGAATCACTTATTTTCACATACCGCGCGAGCATCCGAAGATCAAACATGTTGACCGACTCGTGAATCTCGTGCTGGATCGGGCGGGGCACTAACGCGTACGGCGACGCGCGCAAAAAAGGCGATTTATTTTTCGCCGTACCCCGTACGCCTTACTGTTACCCCCGGAGGAAAACCATGGATTTTGCAACGGCAGCGATCGGAATATTAGGAGGTTTTCTCGGCGGGCTCTTAGGGGTGGGAGGCGGGATCGTTTTTGTGCCGCTTCTGATGCTTCTCAAGGGGTTCGACGTTCATCGCGCGATCGGCACATCGTTTCTGATCATTATGTTTACGGCGCTCGCGGGAGCGCTCTTCCATGGGAAAGCCGGCATGGTGGATTGGAAAGCGGCGGTGATCCTGGGGGTCTTCAGCGTTCTTGGAGCCTGGTTTGGGACCCAGTT
>JAHFHJ010000009.1:3321-13766 GCA_023246985.1 Candidatus Omnitrophota bacterium
GCATACCGTTTCACACATTATACAACCAAGAAGAAGGACGATCCGCCGAAAGCGCCGGAATTCGTAGAGCTTGTCTCCGAAGCGAAGGATGGGATTTCCGCCATGCGTTCCGCCGTAGCGCGTTCGGAGAAAATCGCCAGGGCGGTGATTCTGGCGCGGGATCTGAACAATGAGCCGGCGAATATCATGAACCCGCCGCGGCTTGCCAGCGAAGCCAAGAAGCTCGCGGCCGAGAGAAAACTGGGGTGCAAAGTTTTCGGGCTCGCTCAACTCAAAAAATTGAACATGAACGGAATCCTGGCCGTGAATCAGGGGAGTGTGACGCCGCCGGTCCTGATCGTGATGGAATACGGGAAAGAACATAAAGACAAGGGAACGGTCTGTCTTGTCGGGAAGGGCGTGACCTTTGACACCGGCGGTATTTCCATCAAGCCTGCGAAGGGTATGGAAGAAATGAAATACGACAAGTCCGGCGCGATCGCGGTGATCGCAACCCTGGGGCTTGCGGCGGATCTTCAATTGCCGCTTCATATCGTGGGCCTCACGCCGGCGGTGGAGAACAATGTCGCCAATGATCCGCAGCGGCCCGGAGATATTATCCGGATGCACAACGGGAAAACCGTAGAAGTGATGAATACGGACGCGGAGGGGCGGCTCATCCTCGCGGATGCCTTATCCTATTGTGGGAAATTCAAACCCATGGCGATTATCGACGCGGCGACGCTCACCGGCATGTGCCATCACACGTTCGGGGACAAGACCTGCGGAATCCTCGGAACGGACCAAAAGCTGATCGATGCAATCCAGAAGGCCGGCGAAAAAGTCGGGGAACGGTGCTGGCAGCTTCCGTTGTGGGAGGAGTACGGGGAATGTATTAAATCGCATCACTCAGACCTTCGGAATACCGGGGATGGCTACGCGGGAACGATCACGGCCGCGATGTTCCTTAAAGAATTTGTGCCGGCCAAAACGCCCTGGGTCCATCTGGATATTGCGGGGACGGCTTGGTGCACGAAGGACCGTTTTGACTGTCCCAAAGGCGCGAATGGGTTCGGGGTGCGGCTTTTCGCCGAAGTCCTTTCGAATTGGAGCTCTGGAAACGTTTCAAAATAAGATATCAAGTATCAAGGCGTCAAAGTATCAAGGCAATGATACGATGATACTCTGACACACTGACCCCCCTTGGTTCAAACGGGGTAAAGATTTTCTCTGGGAAGTCGTTAAATAAAGAGCAGGAACATAGTCAATTTTAAGGAGAAAACCTATGAGAAAAACCCTTTCGTGTTCGGTCGTTTTTTTGATGATTTTCGCATCGTTATCTTCCTCCGTTTTTGCAGCAGGCGCCAAAGAATTCGGGGCCTCGCTGCTTTTGCCGACGACGGGTCAGGCACTCAACGGCGAGATCGGAGCCACCAAAACCAAGATCATGGCGGGCATTGAAGTGGCCGCTGTGACCACGACGATCCTCCTCGCGACGCTGACGAGCGGCGGCCTCTTTTGGGTCGGGCTCGGTCCCCTGATCGCCAACCACGCGTGGAGCGCTACGGATGCTTTCAAGACCGCGCAGAGCGGCAATAACAGCAATGACCCTTATATCCAACAGCAGCTTTCTTCGGCCCAGCGGACCCTGGACATGTCCCGTCAGAACCGTTTTGACAGGGAATCTGATATTCGCCAGAGAATCCTCAGAGCCGGCGAGCAGTCCTGATTCTCGTTCATTTTAAATCAAAGAGTAATGAAGGTCGTCCAAACTTTTTCTTTTTTTTCCAAAAAGGAAGTTCGGACAGCGATCATTAAAGAATCGCTTTTTGATCTTCCGATATTGTCAAAGGCCTGATCCGCGCTGATCAGGCCTTTTCTTTTCCACTCCACGCAAAGGATTTCATGAAAAACAACCCGAGACGGCTTGTTCTATCGCAGCTCCGCATGACGGCGGAAGTTTGGCGGGGTGTCGAAAAAGATCTCTGGCCTGCGGACCGCTGGCTTGCGCGGTATTTTTATCAAAACCGCAAAAAGGTCGGCTCCCGCGACCGCAAATTTCTTTCTGAAACGATCTACGCGGCTTTCCGCAACAAAAGCTTTCTGGAGGCCTGGATTGAAAAAGCCAAGCCCCGGCCCATTTTGAATGATATCGAAAAAGCCGAATTGTTCTGCCTTTTCGCCGCCTCAAAAGAAGGGCTTATTTCAAAAGAAGATTTTCGTGAGCTCTTCAAACAAAACGAAAGAGTCTATGCGGCGTTGCAGCAGCATATTCTTCCCGAAGGCGAGGGGACGAAATCCAAAGAAGAAATGATGGCGCTTCTTTATTCTTTCCCCTTATGGCTTGTTCGGCGTTGGATCGAAGCTTTTGGCGTGAAGGAGACGGAGGGCTTGCTCGGATTCTTTCAGGAGCGGCCGTTGCTCGTGCTTCGCGCCAACACGCTCAAGATCAGCCGTAAAAAACTTGTCGACATGTTTCGCCGCATGGGGGTGGAAGCCAATTCCACAACGCGCTCTTACTACGGTCTTATCCTTCAGGAGCGGCGCAATGTGTTCGATACGCCGGCGTTCCGGGACGGATGGTTTGAAGTCCAGGATGAGGGCAGTCAGATGGTCTGCCAAAAAATGGAGCCTCAACCCGGAGAGAATATTTGGGATGTTTGTGCCGGGGGCGGCGGGAAGAGCCTGCTTTTGGCGGCGATCATGGAAAATAAAGGACGGATTGTGGCGACCGACCTTCGTGCTTACAAATTGGAGGAATTGAAAAAGCGGGCCAAGCGGGCCGGGGTTTTTAATATCTTTCCAGCCGAACTGGAACGTATGGCGGGACTCAGACTTGCGCAGAAGGGGTTCGACCGGATCCTGGTGGATGCGCCGTGTTCCGGGACCGGAACCCTGGGTCGGAATCCCGACGCGAAATGGAAACTGAATCCCTCGTGGTTCGAAACGCTTCCCAAAGAACAACTTTCAATCCTTGAAAAAGCTTTGCCCTATCTGGCAAAAACCGGCAAACTATATTACGCGACCTGTTCGGTAGAGGCCGCGGAGAACGAAGAGGTGGTAAATGCTTTTCTCGCGGCGCATCCGGAGCTTCAGGTCGTTCCCTGCGGAGAAGAAGGCGGGAAGTTTTTTAAGCTTTGGCCTCCCGAGAGCGGGACGGACGGTTTCTTCCTTGCAATTTTCAAAAAAAATAATCAAGGCCCAACAACGGAGAGTCAAGTATGAAAAAAATAACAGCGTGGATCTTTCTGGGGTTTTTATTCCTCGGAACCTCCTCTCTTTTTGCGGAAGAGACGGTGAAAAAACAGAACGCTTTGGAACAGATCGGGTCCATCGAAAAACGCGGGTTCGTGAACTTTGCCACGGCGCTCGGCGAGTTTGCGTATGCCGTTCAGGGCGAAAAAAAAGACCATCCCAAGGTTTGGCCTGCGACCTATATTCCGCGCGTGTTCATGAACCTGGCAATACGGGCGTTTTCCGGAGTGAATGATTTTATAGTGCTTCCCTGGTATGCGGCCGCAGCGAAGGATGATACGCCTCTGACGCGGCGGTTCGAACTTCCGGATTATGTTTGGCAAAAAGAATAATCACGTCGCACGCTCCGGCTGAAATAGCCTCCTTCCGATGAAGCGCGAAAACATAGCGATCATTCTCGTTTCCCCTGAAAATCCCGACAACATCGGCGCAGTGGCCCGGGCTGTCAAGAATATGGGCTTCTCGGACCTGCGTTTGGTAGCACCGCCGCGCGGATGGCGGGCGCAAAGTAAAAAGATGGCAATGTCTGCCGATGATATTTTGAAAAAAGCGCGAGAATTTTCTTCATTACAAGAAACAATACGGGATCTTGGGCTTGTGATCGGGACAACGCGTCGTTCAGGGGGTCGCCGCGGGGCTTTTCTTTCTTTCAACGGAACCATTTCGAAAGTTCGCGGAAATTCCTTCCGTCAAAAAATCGGGATCGTTTTTGGCCGTGAATCCAAAGGATTGGCTAACGAGGAAAGCACACATTGCGACCATTTGGTGAGAATCCCCACGGGGTTCGCGTATCCTTCGCTTAATCTCGCGCAAGCCGTAATGGTCATGCTGTTTGCTCTTTCATGGGATTGGCATCGGGACCGGGGCGCAGTCTCTGAGATTTCACCCGAAAAAGCTTTGAATAAAAAGGAGATCGAGGTTACGATCTCACATTTTGAGGAAGCGCTAAAGGCGTTAGGATATAGAAAAGGCGGGGCGGATCTTTTGCCTCGAATTCTCAACACTTTTCGCGGGTTGATCAAACGCAATGGGCTTTTGGAGCCGGAGGCTCAAATGATCAAAGGACTTTCACGGAAGATCCGGGCAAAGGTTGGTTCGTCCCGTTAAAGTTGGGTCGATCATGCGTGGAGGGAGTATAATCACGGCCGGATCGCCCTTCATAGGCGGGCAGAATAACCGAAAAGGAGTTATAAATTTATGGACGAACAAACATTGAAACAGGAATTACTGAAGTTGATCCAGGGAAAGGCCGTGGTACGCGGGGAGCGCAAACTCGCTTCCGGAAAGATCTCACAGTATTACATCGATGGCAAGCAGGTCACGCTTGATGCCCAGGGGCTGTTCCTAGCGGCCAAGCTGATCCTTCACATGGCTCAAGCGGCTGGTGCTGATGCGGTGGGCGGGCCGACGCTTGGCGCGGATCCTCTCGCGGCCGCAGTGTCGGTCTTAAGCTCCCAGAGCGGAAAACCGCTCAAGGCATTTATTGTCCGCAAGGAAACCAAAGATCACGGGATGCAGAAAATGATCGAAGGTCCGGCCCTGGCACCGGGCGACAAAGTGGTCATGCTCGAAGATGTGATCACGACCGGGGGATCAGTTTTGAAAGCCATCAGGGAAGTGGAAGCCCTAGGAGCAAAAATTATTAAAACGATCTGTCTTGTAGATCGTAACGAAGGAGCTCCGGAGACACTCGCTAATTATCATTACTCGCCGATCTTCACGCTTCGCGACCTAGGTCTGTGACGACCGCGCCATTTTTAATTTTTAGGGGTCCACGGTACCAGGCCATAATCTTTCAAGACATAAAAAAAGCGCTCTGCCAAACGGCGGGGCGCTTTTTTTATATCGAAGAGCGACTTTATTTTTTCACATAATCGTAAGGATTGTGTTTCTTAGCCACCTTTTTGCGGACCGGAGCGGCCTGTGTTTCCGTAACCGTCACGAGGGGTTCTTGCGGAACGGGTTCGGAGACGGCCGGCTGGACGAATGGCGTCTGGACCGGCTTAACGACCGCAGATTGTTCTTCTAGGCAATTATCGTAGGATTTCGCGACCGGGAAACCATTGAATCCCGGGACCCAAAAAAAGGCCACATCCACGATGCCCGAACCGGCGCGGAGTGTCGTGCAGCCGAGACCGCTGGCCAAGCCGGTGAGCGTTCCAATAAACGGGGTTTCGGTTTTTGTTTTATTGACAGTCTGGACCACGATATCGACAGGGCTTGTCAGCGCGTTGAGAAAGCCGCGACCGAGCATCCCGCCGATTTTTTCTTTATAGAGATCGGACTGTGCCATTTCCCAAACATCTTTCGCGAAGCTCACTGGGACCAGCAAAAAAGCGCAGATCACGAGAGCCAGCAACGCTTTGACCTTCTTCATGAACAACCTCCCTTTTTTATAAAATTTTGAAAATAGCCAAAAGGCCAAAAAAGCCTGATGCGAACTGAACGAGTTTAGATACTACAATGAATAAAAATAACAAGCAATAATATTTTTATTTAAAGAATCGATTTTTTGTAAGCATATTAAAGGCAACAGGTTACAAGAACTCACAAAAAGCGTAAAAACTAGCAACTATTGACAATTTATAGTATCTGATGTAGGTTATGCTGTAGTATATAGCTATAACAATCTTAAAAATAGCAATACTAAACAAGGAGAACTAGAATGGAACAACCGAAAGAGCAGAACCAGGAGTATCAATATCCGAGGCGCGAGCGCTCCCAGATCATGACGCCCAAAGAAGCGGGGAAATATCTCGGGTTTCATCTCGTGACGGTCTATCGTTTGCTGAAGAAGGGTGAGGTTCCGGCGACGAAGATCGGCGGGCAGTGGCGTTTCAAGAAAGATGTTCTGGATGCCTGGCTGACGGATCGGATGAATCAGAAATAAATACCCGGATCAGTGACAGCTGTTTTTGAGGCGATATTTTCAGGAGAGTCGAGCCCGCGGCCTCTTTTTCGGGAAATCTTTCGTCTCACGGTCGAGGCCCTTTTTTGAGGAAAAGAAGTTCTCGGGTGATTTTTTTCCAGCGCCAAGGCGATCTTTCGGTGAGGGGATGGGAAAGCGACCCCGGCGAGCCGCTTGATGGAATGCCACTTCCCACGGGGCCGTTTCAAGAAGCGTCTCTTTTCAAAGCGCGATTCATAGACTTCCAAGGTAATTCGATATTTCGTAAAAACATGTTGGATCTTCAAAAAGAGACGCGGCCGCAAGCCGAGAGGGTTGATTGCCGAGAGCATTTCTTTTTTATGAGTCCAGAACGGAAACATCCATAAACCGCCCCAACGGCCCTGTTCAGGTTGTTTTTCAAGCCAAACTCCACTTCGGCCGTTGCGCAAAACCAGTGCCACCATCCGCAATTTTTTATAAGAATTCTTTTGGGAACGAACAGGGTAGAAGCGCTCGTTTCCTTTTCGATGCGCCAGGCAGTTTTTTCTTACCGGACATTGGGCGCATTGCGGGGTTAAGGGGAAGCAGACCGTCGCGCCTAATTCCATGAGCGCCTGATTGAGGTCGCCGGGTTTTTTGTCCGGCAGAAGTGAGCCGGCAATAACCCAAAGCTTCTCGAGGGTCCTCGGCTGATCCACGCTTTGAGGGATAGCAAAAATCCTTGTGAGGATGCGGATCACATTCCCGTCCAGGACCGGCGTTTTTTCGTCAAAGGCGATGCTGGCAATCGCTCCGGCCGTATAGCGGCCGATCCCCGGTAATTTTTTTAGCACTTCCGCGGTTTGCGGAATCCTCCCCAGAAATTTTTTTTGGACATGCTGAGCCGCTCGATGAAGCATCCGGACCCGCCGATAGTAGCCTAATCCGGCCCATAGCTCCAGAGCTCTTGATAGAGGAGCGCGTGCCAGCACTGCCAGCGACGGGAAAGTTTTGAGCCACCGTTCATAATAAGGAATGACCGTTGCAACTTGCGTTTGTTGGAGCATGATCTCGGAAACCCAGATCTTGTAAGGATCGCGGGTATGCCGCCAGGGGAGGTCTCTTTTTTCTCGGAAGTACCACATGAGGAGTTTCAGGCGAAGCGCCCTGTGAGAGAAAAACGGCTTTTTCATGGGCCTATCATAGCGGGTCAAAGAAAGAGCGACAAGCGGCGTGATGAAAATTGATAAAAAGAAGATAAAGGAAATGGCGGGGGGGACGATAATTCTTAGGAAAATTAATGTTGCCCATGACGATGAGTTATGGCAAAATGCAACCAGTCAGCTGACGATGTACTTAGGTTTTAAAACCAAGGAGGAGAAACAATGAAGAAGATTATGAGTCTCGTAGTGATTCTTTCCATGCTCGTCATGCCGTTGGCATTTGCGGCAAGCCCATGGACGGAAGAGAAAACCTATGGCGAAAAGGCTGTGGGCAAACTGGGGTATGGCTTGACCAACACGCTTCTCGGTTGGACCAAGATTTTCTCGACCCCGAATGACTACTCCACAGAAGGCAAGAATGTGTGGGCGGGCGTGGGGCAAGGGTTCATCGATGCCGGCGTCACCACGGTTCTTGGTGCCGTTCAGTTGGTCACCTTTCCGATCGCTGCGGATATTCCAATTCCGAGCGATGTGAATCTCACGGGCGGCAAGGGCAAATAAACGCCGCTTTAGAGATTGTTATAAAAAGCGCCCCGCCAAACGGCGGGGCGCTTTTTGTTTCCAGGGCTGTTCTTTTTTAAAAACGGAGGGCTTATGCAAAAAGCAGCGCTGAGAACCGCGGGATGTTTGTTCCTCTTTGTCGCTCTACTTCACGCTGTCCGGGCCTTTGCGCGCATTACTGTTTTTGTGGGGCAGACTCCCATCCCCGTCTCTTTAAGCTGGATCGGCGCGGCGACGCTTTTTCTCCTTGCGGCTTGGATGTTCATCGCTTCAAAACGGTAAATCCCCGGCGAGTCAGTCAAAAAGCTCGTCTATCCAATGCTTTCCAAGCTTCTCAGCGTCTTCGCGGGCGCTGTGTTTTTTAGAGGAAGTGACGCGGGTTTTGGGGTTCATCGCCCAGCCGTGGCGCACTTTGGGTGTTTTTAAGGATTTTTTTCGATGTTTCACTGTATCCACTCATTTTGAATGTAACTGGAACGACGCGTAACGGTCAACGCACAATGAAAAGAGTTAACGTTATCCATTAAGCGTTGTGCTATTTTAGATTTTTAAAAGATTTAAGCATTTGGAGCATTTCCCGGTGAATCCGACCATTGGTGGCAAGATTTTGCGGGCCGACAAGCGTTAAAGGATGCCCCGAGAAATCTGTAAGCCGTCCGCCCGCTTCCTCAACGATTATTATTCCCGCGGCCTTATCCCACGGGGCGAGTTTCATTTCGTAGTAGCCATCGAAACGACCGCAAGCGACATAGCAAAGATCGATCGAAGCTGAACCGGTGCGCCGGATACACTGAACTTTGGTTAGAAATACACGGAGCATGTCCAAGTAGTCCTCAGGGTTCTCTTTGCGGTCATAGGGGAAGCCGGTTACCACAAGCGCGTTCGAGAGCATTTTCGTCCTGGAAACATGAATGCGCGTGCCGTTTAAAAAAGCACCTTTGCCTCGCTCCGCAAAAAAGAGTTCGTTTCGGGTCGGATCCAGAATACCGCCCATCTCAAGCCGTCCGTTTCGTTCAAACCCGATCGAAACCGAAAAGATCGGAAACCCGTGCGCAAAGTTGGTGGTCCCATCAATCGGGTCTATGATCCAGCGGCAGCCGGAACCGGCTACGGCGGGGGACTCTTCCGCCAGGATCGAATGGTGGGGGAAATGCTTCAGAATGAGCTCAACCGCGGCCTTTTCTGAAGCCTTATCGATCTCAGTGACTAGATTGAACTCACCTTTTTTCGCGATCCTTTGCTTCTTGCCAAAGTTCGAACGGACAATTTTGCCGGCCCTGGCAAGCGCTTTCAAGAGCGTGCTTTTAATTTTGGCGTTCTTCATATAAAATATAAGTTCTTTCGATAAGCTTTGCCGCGGGAACAAAGGCATTCTATCTGAAGGTGCGTTTAACTGCAATGTTCCCTTCGAAACCCATCATCATAAAGATCGAGAAGCTTGCCCCGTTAAAAATTAACGGACAGCGGCTTTGACTGGTATTGAGGCAATCAACGTTAAAAAAGAGACTCTATTCGATTTTCAACCAACCACGGAAGCGTTTCAAAAAGCGCTTTCTATCTCTCACGGAGTAAACATGAAATCCTACCGTGTTACTTTGATTCCGGGCGACGGGGTCGGCCCGGAGCTCGCGGAAGCCGCAAAAAAATGTCTGGAAGCCACGGGCGTCAAATTCGATTGGGATATCCAGACCGCAGGACTGGATGTGATGGCGAGCGAAGGCACGCCGCTTCCGGACCGCGTGATCGAATCCATCCGCAAGAACAAGATCGCCATCAAGTCGCCAATCACCACGCCAGTGGGAACGGGATTCCGCTCCGTGAATGTCGCGCTCCGCAAAGAGCTCGATCTCTACGCCTGCCTCCGGCCCTGCAAATCCTATGAAGGCGTGCGGTCCCGCTATAAGAATATCGATCTCGTGATCGTGCGCGAGAATACCGAAGACCTTTACGCCGGGATCGAGTTCCAGAAGGGCACTCCGGAGGTCCTGGAACTTATCTCGGAGATTGAGAAACTTTCCAAAAACAAGATCCGTCAGGATTCCGGCATCAGCATCAAACCGATCTCCGTGACCGGCGCCGAACGAATCGTGAAATTTGCCTTTGACTACGCGCGTCAATACAAACGCAAGAAAGTGACGGCCGTTCACAAGGCCAATATCATGAAATTCACGGACGGTCTTTTCCTTGAAGTGTCGCGCGAAGTGGCTAAAAAATATCCCGAGATTGAGTTCGAAGACCGCATCGTGGACAATATGTGCATGCAGCTCGTACAGAAGCCCGAGCTTTATGATGTGCTTGTTTTGCCGAACCTCTATGGTGATATTGTCTCTGATCTTTGCGCCGGGCTTATCGGCGGGCTGGGCGTGGCTCCGGGCGCCAATATCGGAGCGAACGGCGCTCTTTTTGAAGCTACGCACGGTTCCGCGCCAAAATATAAAGGCCAGAACAAGTTGAATCCTACCGCCGTGATCTTGTCAGGCGTTCTGATGCTCCGGCATCTGGGCGAAATCCAAGCTGCGGACCGCCTGGAAAAAGCCGTAGCGGATGTCATCCGTGAGGGAAAAGATGTTACCTATGATATGAAAGCCGATCGCAATGATCCCACGGCGGTCGGCACA
>JAHFHJ010000009.1:13866-19859 GCA_023246985.1 Candidatus Omnitrophota bacterium
GGGTTCGTCGGCGCGACCACCGCGCAAAGAATCGTCGAAAAAAATCTCGCGGATGTTATTCTCATTGATATCGTGGAAGGCTTGCCGCAAGGCAAAGCGCTCGATATGATGGAATCCGCGCCTATGGAAGAATTTTCTTCAAAAATCCTTGGCACGAACCACTATGAGGATAGCGCGGGATCCGATGTGATTGTCATTACGGCGGGCCTTGCGCGAAAACCCGGTATGAGCCGCGACGATCTTCTTTTCAAAAATGCCGAGATCGTTGGAGGCATTATAGGCGCATGCGCGAAAGATTCTCCCCAAGCTGTGATTGTGATGGTGACGAATCCTCTGGATGTGATGACCTGGCTAGCATGGAAACGATCGGGATTTCCCGCGGAGCGCGTGATTGGCATGGCCGGGGAGCTGGATTCCGCGCGCTATGCCTATTTTATTGCCGAGAAGCTGGGTTGCAAGCCGAGTGATGTGAAAGCGATGGTACTCGGAGGCCACGGCGACCAAATGGTGCCGGTGCCGCAGCTTACCAAGGTCAAGGGCAAGCCCATCACAAAGTGCCTGGATACCGCGACAATCGAAGCGATCCATCAACGGACGCGCGACGGCGGGGCCGAAATCGTGCAACTTCTCAAGACCGGCAGCGCCTACTACGCGCCCTCTTCTTCCGTTGTCAAAATGGTTCGCGCAATCCTTCAGGATACCGGAGAGGTCATTCTCTCCTGCGTCTATTTGAAGGGGCAGTATGGTCTGAGCGATATTTATTGTGGCGTTCCGGTTAAACTCGGCCGCAGCGGCGTTAAACAAATCGTTGAGATTCCGATCACGGAAGCGCAGGCGCAAGCACTTCACGTCTCAGCTGCGGATGTCCGGCTGAACTTCGAGAAGCTAAAACTTTAAACAGGAGCTTGTCATTCCCGCATGTTTTAAGCAAGAGTCCAGAGAAACATGGATCCCTCCCCGAAAGCGGTTATCGGGGATCTGGCCCCCCGATAAAAACATTCGGGGGCGACAAAGGCCTTCGATTTCCGCCGGACAGCGTCGGCGGATCCGTCCAGCGCTCTGTGGCAGACAGCAATGACGTGAAGTTTCTAGTCCCAATCCTTATCATCCCGCCAGAGGCGGGATGGGGCAATCCCGGCTGCCCTTCATGAAAAGAAAATGAAAGTCGGGATAGGAGCTTAGATTCTAATGAGCCTTTTGAACAGTTTCGGAAGTAAAGTGACGCTTAAGATCGCGGGGAAGGACTACACGATCTATCGCCTGAGAGCACTTCAGGAATGCGGGATCGCGAAGGTTTTACGCCTGCCTTACTCCATCCGCGTGCTTCTTGAAAATCTGCTTCGTAATGAGGATGGAAAGAATGTCACCGCCAAAGACATTGAGCGGCTCGCGACCTGGAACCCGGCCCGCAAAAGCGGACACGAGATCGCTTTTTCACCGGCCCGCGTCCTGCTTCAGGACTTTACGGGAGTTCCCGCGATCGTGGATCTTGCGGCCATGCGCGAAGCCATGGTCAAGATGGGAGGCGATCCCAAAAAGATCAATCCGCTCCAGCCCGTAGATCTTGTGATCGACCATTCGGTACAAACGGATTTTTCGGGGACCGGGGAAGCATTTTTGAAAAATATCGCCCGAGAGTTCGAGCGCAATCAGGAACGCTACCGGTTCCTCAAATGGGGCCAGCAAGCCTTTCATAATTTCCGCGTGATTCCTCCCGCAACCGGCATTATCCATCAAGTGAATCTCGAATATCTTTCTCCGGTGATCTTTAACAAGAAAGAAGGCGGGAAAACCTTTCTTTACCCCGATACGCTTGTGGGGACGGATTCTCATACCACGATGATCAATAGCCTCGGGGTCCTCGGTTGGGGCGTGGGCGGGATCGAGGCTGAAGCCGCGATGCTGGGGCAACCCGTCTCGATGTTGATCCCGGAGGTTGTGGGGATGAAATTCTCCGGGAAATTATCGGAAGGCGTGACAGCCACCGATCTTGTGCTGACCGTGACCGAGATGCTCCGGAAAAAAGGAGTCGTTGGGAAATTCGTGGAATTCTTCGGTCCCGGCGTGAGCGACCTACCGCTTACGGACCGCGCGGTGGTCGCGAATATGGCCCCGGAATACGGCGCGACGGCCGGATTTTTTCCGGCGGATCAGGAAACATTAAACTATTTGAAACTCACCGGCAGGAATCCGGATCAGATCATGCTCGCGGAGATCTACCTGAAGGAACAGGGGCTTTTCAGATCCGGAGCCGACGAAAAAATCGTTTATTCCAACACCCTGGAACTCGATCTTGCGAGCGTGGTTCCGAGCATGGCTGGGCCCAAACGCCCGCAGGACCGCGTGACGCTTAAAGAAGTGAGGCCCTCTTTCATGAAAATGCTGGAAGAGACGGTGAAAAGTAAGGCGGATCTCAAGAAAAAAGCCGTTCTCGAAATCGCCGGAGAAAAATGTGAGATCGAGCAAGGCGCGGTGGTCATCGCCTCCATTACCAGCTGTACGAACACCTCCAGCCCGTCCGTGATGCTCGCGGCAGGGATCCTTGCGAAGAAGGCGCTCCAGAAAGGCCTGACCGTGAAACCGTGGGTGAAGACGAGTCTTGCTCCGGGATCTCAGGTCGTGACGGATTATCTCGCAGCCAGTGGTTTGTTGTCGTGTCTTGAAGTGCTGAAATTCAATCTGGCAGGATACGGTTGTATGACCTGCATCGGCAATTCCGGGCCGCTGTCCGGGCCTGTTTCGAAGACCATCCAAGAAAAGGACCTGGTCGTAGCCTCCGTGCTTTCCGGAAATCGTAATTTTGAAGGACGCGTGCATGCTCAGGTTCGGGCGAACTATCTCGCCTCACCGCCGCTGGTGGTGGCGTACGCGATCGCTGGCACCGTCATGATCAACCTTGAAAAAGAGCCCTTGGGCTTTGGGAAGAATAGTAAGCCGGTCTACCTCCGGGATATTTGGCCGAGTTCAGCGGAGATCCGCGAGGCACTGAAAAGCGTGAATCCGGCCATGTTTCGCAATCGCTACAAAAATATTTTTGAAGGAAACGACGCGTGGCGCGCGTTGGCCGTTCCCGCGGGCAATACTTTTGCCTGGGATAAAACATCCCTTTACGTGAAGCAGCCGCCTTATTTCAAAAAAATGCCGGCGGAACCTCTTGAACTTAAAGACATCCGCGGGGCTCGCGCTCTGGCGATCCTGGGCGACTCCATTACGACCGATCACATTTCTCCCGCGGGGTCGATCAAGCCCGAAAGCCCGGCGGGAAAATATCTGATTGAGAACGGCGTCGCACCGAAGGATTTCAATTCTTATGGCGCACGACGCGGCAATCACGAAATCATGGCGCGCGGCACGTTTGCGAATATCCGGCTCAAAAACAGGATGGTTCCGGGCACGGAGGGCGGCGTGACCCGGTATTTTCCTGCCGGGGGCGAGACTCGCCAAGGGCGTCCGGAAAAAGAGAAACCGGTCGTCTTGTCGATCTTTGACGCGGCGATGAAATATCAGGAAGAAAAAACACCGCTCATCATTCTCGCGGGCAAGGAATATGGTTCGGGGTCGTCGCGCGACTGGGCGGCCAAAGGGCCGGCGCTTTTGGGCATCAGGGCCGTGATCGCCGAAAGCTACGAGAGGATTCACCGGAGCAATCTCATCGGGATGGGCATCCTGCCGCTGCAGTTTTTTCAGGGCCAGACCGCCGCTTCGTTCAAACTGACGGGAGAGGAGCTCTATTCAATCGAGGGCGCGGCCCGGGGCCTTAAACCCGCCAAGATTCTTACGGTCAAAATTTCCGGGGCCGGGGCAACAAAAACTTTTGACGCGGTCTGCCGTATAGATACCCCGGTGGAACTTGAATATTATCGTCACGGCGGCATTCTCCAGTTCGTCCTCCGCCAGCTCTTGAAATAAATGACCCTCTCGGGGTTTTTTCCCGAGGAAGTCATCCTGAGCGAAGCGCCAAAGGCGCGAAACCGGCAGTTTTCGTTCTTTTCGTTTTAAGTATCATGGCGTTATTCGCAAGCCGGGTTTTGATAAACTTTTTTCACGCGTCAAACGAAAATAGAACCGAAAGATGCTCACTTTGAAACCCAAAGAGCTTTCAAGCGCGTCAAAGGGGGGAGATTTTCAGGCGCCATGACTGCGAATCTTGATTACGCGTATGATCAATATCTAAAAACCCACGAATCCCGCGCCGTTCCCGCCATTCTCCATTTTAAGGAAAAACTTAAAAGTCCCGCGTTCGCCTTTGGCCGCTTCACGGTCCCGGCTTTCTACAAAGCTTACTTCGTGACTCCCAAGCAACAGCATCTCCTGAAGCGCGCCGCCTCGGCATTCTCCCAGATCCTCAACAAGACCGCGCGGCTTTATTTTGAAGAGGCGCAGATGCGGCCCCGCTTCCGTCTTTCTCCCGAAGCCAAAGAGCTCGTGAAGATCGATCCGGGCTATTCCCAGCACGTGGTCTTCAGCCGTTTTGACGCGCTTCTGGAAGGGGAGAGCCTGAAACTTTTGGAGTTCAACTGCGACGCTCCGGCCGGCGCCGCGTACGCGGACCAGCTGGAATCCGCCTTTCTCTCCGAAGAGCTGATCTGGCCGTTCGCCGGAGAGCATCATTTGGCCGCGAGCGAACGCGTTCAGGCCGTTCTTTCGGCCCTGCTTTCGGTTTATGAGGAGTTCGGCGGTTATGAAACGCCTCAGATTGCCATCGTGGACTGGCGCCACGCGAGAACCGCGTCAGAATTAGAATACATGAAAAGCCATTTCGAATCCAAAGGTTATAAAACCACCATTGCGGATCCGCGCGAGCTTCAGCACAAGGGCGGAAAACTTTACCATAAGGGATTCCGTGTGCATCTGGTTTACCGGTGCGTGGCTTTTGACGAGCTTCTGGAGCGGATCGATGAGGTCCAGGACTTTCTCCGCGCCTACAAGGACAAAGCTGTGTGCGTGGTCAATCCGTTGCGTTCGCGGCTCGCATCAAGCAAGTCGATCTTCTCTCTTCTAACGACCCCGGAATGCGACCGCTTCTTTACGGAGAACGAGAACGCGATGAAACGCCAACACCTTCCGTGGACCCGGTGTCTTTCGGATGCCGAGGATTTCTACGGACATCGGAAGGTCTTTCTGATCGATTTTCTTAAGGATGAGAAGGAGACCGTCGTCCTGAAACCCTCGGGATCAAGCCATGGGGCGCGCCGCGTTCTCATCGGCCGCGAAACGCCGGACGGGGACTGGAACATGGCCGTAGATCGAGCGCTGAAGGAAGAGGACTGGGTGATCCAGGAGCAGGTGGCGGTCCCGGCAATGACGGTGCCGGACGTGGTGAACCAGAAGCTGGAGCTTGCTTACAAGAAATATAATTTCAATCTGCTGGTCTGCGGCGGGAAATACGCGGGCGGTTTCGTCCGGCTAAGCGATGAGAGCGTGATCAATGTGGCGACGGGAGGAGGGCTGATGCCCGCGCTCTGGTCCGACGTCGCGCCGGACGATCGCGCATAAACACCCGGAACTTTTTTTATGGGATTCACGTTCCCGCCTCCTGAGATTTTTGGTGTTTGATTTTTGGAAAGCCGGAGCGTATCCTTAAGCCCTGAGAGGACCGTGATCATGCCTAAGAAAAAGCCGAAAGTTTTCAGTCTCGAAGAAGCGGAGGCGCTCTTGCCCGAACTTGAAAGGCGCCTGAGACGTCTCCAAGTCCAAAAAGAGACCTACAGCCGCAGGCATGATCTTCTTTTTATGCACGAGCTGGTCTGCGCGGCCGAACGCTCGAACGGGCTTTTCGAAGAGCAGGATGACCTGGAGGTCGGGATCCACGCGCTCGAAGCGGCGATTGAAGATCTCGCCAAGGATGTTGACGCGATCTTCGCGAGGGGTTGCTTTCTCCGTAATATCGAACAGGGACGCATCGAGTTCTTCGGAATACTTGAAGGACGGGAAGTTTTTTTTTCCTGGCAGCTCGGCGAGCCTTTTGTCGGCTATTATCGTCCGCGTGGAAA